>JACDAN010000271.1 GCA_013695385.1 Actinomycetota bacterium
TCGCCGCCCTGCGCGCGGATCCAGCGCCCGTAGGCATCCATGCCCGAGCCGTCGCGCAGCGCTTCATCGACCTGCGCGCGGGCGTCCTCAACGATCGCCTCGGTGCAGAGGGTCACGAGGTGCGCGGCCGAGACGACGGCGAGCTCCGTCAGGTCGGCGGGCCCCTCGCCGCGGAGCGTCGCGACGGACTCGCGAATCTCGAGCGCGTTCCCTACAGCGTGCCCGAGCGGCTGCTCCATGTCCGTGAGCTCGCAGACGACCCTGCGGCCGGCACGGCGCCCGAGCTCGAGCATGGCCTCGGCGAGCTCGCGCGCGGCCTCACGGGACTTCATGAACGCGCCGTCACCGACCTTCACGTCGAGGACGATCGCGTCGGCCCCTGCCGCGATCTTCTTGGACATGATGCTCGCGGCAATCAGCGAGACGTTCTCGACGGTCGCAGTCACATCTCGCAGCGCGTACAGGTGCTTGTCGGCAGGAACGAGGTCCGCGGTCTGGCCGATCACCGCGATTCCCACCTCTCGGACCTGGTACACGAAGTCGTCGCGGGAGAGCTCGACGCGGAATCCGGGAATGGATTCGAGCTTGTCGAGCGTTCCGCCGGTGTGACCGAGACCGCGACCGCTCATCTTCCCGAACGGAATGCCGCACGCCGCCACCAGAGGGCCGACGACGAGCGACGCCTTGTCCCCCACGCCGCCGGTCGAATGCTTGTCGGCCACGAGCCGTCCGATCTCGGCCTCGAGATCGATGGTCTCGCCGCTCCGAACCATCGCATCTGTCAAGGCGAAGGTCTCCCCGGCCGAGAGGCCCTGGAAGTAGACGGCCATACAGAACGCTGCGAGTTGGTAGTCGGGAATCTCGCCTCGGCTGTAACCGAGCACGAGATCAGCTATCTCAGCGTCGTCGAGCTCGCCGCCGTCGCGCTTCCGCTCGATCAGCTCGGCGGGGCGAATCACGGCCGGGCGCGGCCGCTCCAGGGCTCGGCGATCTGCGCACCCGGCAGCCCACGAACACCGGACTTTCCGCCGAGCCACGCGTTCACGGTCGCTCCGACGTCTGCGAACTCGCCGGCGTGAATCGCGCCGCGCGCGTTCCGCCCTTGGACGTATGCGAGCAGTAGCGCGTGCTCGCGGGAATGATCGGTCGAGGGCGTCGTCGGGTCGCAGCCGTGATCCGAGGTCAAGATCAGCAGATCACCCTCCCGCAAGGCCGCCAGGAGATCGGGCAGGCGCCGGTCGAAGTCCTGGAGGCACCGGTGGAAGTTGACCGGGTCGTTGCGATGCCCCCAGAGCATGTCGGTCTCGACGAGGTTGACGAACACGAGGCCGTGGTCGAGCTCCCGCAGCAACCGCTCCGTCTCGGTTATCCCTTCGACGTTCGACCGAGTCGGATGCGACTCGTCGATGTCGTGGCCGGCGAAGATGTCGTGGATCTTCCCGACACCGTGGACGGCATGGCCGGCGTCCCGGACGAGGCTGAGGTAGTTCGGCTGTCGCGGCTTCAACGACCAGTCATGCCGATCCGGCGTCCGGGCGTAGTTCCCGGGCTCCCCCTCGAACGGCCTCGCGATCACGCGGCCCACGGCGTGCTTGCCCGTGAGGATCTCGCGGGCCACCTCACACCCCTGGTACAGCTCCTCGAGCGGGATCGTGTCGACATGGGCCGCGATCTGGAAGACCGAGTCGGCCGAGGTGTAGACGATCCACTTGCCCGTTCGTTGATGCTCCTCGCCCAGTTCCTCGATGATCTCGGTTCCGGACGCCGCCTTGTTTCCGAGGACGCCGCGCGCCGTTCGATGCGCAAAGGAGTCCAGGATCTCGAAGGGGAAGCCGTGCGGATACGTCGGAAACGGCTGGGCCGTCACGACGCCCATCAGCTCCCAGTGGCCCGTCGTCGTGTCCTTCCCCTTCGACCGCTCCACGAGGCGACCTGCGATCGCCGGGGCTCCAGGCTGTTCCCGGCAGCCTTCGAGCGGCGCGACGTTTCCGAGCCCGAGCGCCTCCAGCGTGGGAAGGTCGAGGCCGCCCACGGCCCTGGCGATGTTTCCGAGCGTGTCCGAGCCCTCGTCGCCGTACTCGGCCGCATCCGGCAGCTCTCCCGCCCCCACGGCGTCGAGCACGATGACGCACGCGCGCGGCATGGGGCTATTCTAGATCGGCCTTGGAGAACGTCCTCGGACTCATCGGCATGGTCATCTTCATCGTTGCGACGATCGGGCTCGCTGCGGCCGTGACCTACCTGATCGTCAAGATCTCGCCGTCGAGCCGCCGCAAGGACAAAGCTCCGACCCCCCAGTCGAGCTAGCCAGCTCGCTGTTAGACGGGCGAGAGCGGCAGGACGTCCTCGAGCGGTGAGTAGTCGAGGCCGTGCGCTTCGGCGACCGCCTCGTAGGTGACGCGGCCCTCGAGCACGTTCACGCCACGGGCAAGCTCCGGGTCGCGAGCGATCGCCTCGCCCAACCCGTGGTTCGCGATCGCCTCGACGTAGGGAGTCGTTGCGTTCGTGAGCGCCTTCGTCGAGGTGATCGGAACGGCGCCGGGCATGTTCGCGACGCAGTAGTGGATGACCCCATCGACGACGAAGACGGGCTCGGAGTGCGTCGTCGGATGGGAAGTCTCCACGCATCCACCCTGGTCGATCGCCACGTCACAGACGACCGAGCCTGCCTTCATCCCGGCGACCATCTCGCGGCTGATCAGCTTCGGCGCCAGCGCGCCGGGGATCAGCACGGCGCCGACGACGAGGTCGGCCTCGGCCACCGACTCCTCGATCTGGAGGCTCGAGGACATGAGGAGGGTGACGCGCGCGCCGAGCACTTCTTCCAGGTGCCGCATCCGGTCGATCGACCGCTCGAGGATCGTGACTTCGGCGCCGAGGCCGAGCGCGATCACGGCGGCGTTGTACCCCACCATGCCGCCGCCGATCACCACGGCCTTTCCGGGCGCGACTCCGGGCACGCCGCCGAGCAGCAGCCCGCGGCCGCCCAGAGGCTTCTCGAGGAAGTTCGCCCCGGCCTGGGCGGCCAGCCTTCCCGCGATCTCGCTCATAGGCGCAAGGAGCGGAAGACCGCGCTCGTCGGTCTCCACGGTTTCGTAGGCAACACACGCCGCGCCGCTCTCCATCAGCGCCCGGGTGAGCTCATCGCTCGCCGCAAGGTGAAGGTAGGTGAAGAGGATCTGGCCTTCGCGGAGCCGGTCGTACTCCTCGGGCAAGGGCTCCTTGACCTTGAGGACGAGATCGGAGTCCGCCCAGACCTCCTCGACTGCAGCCATCCGCGCTCCGACAGCGGTGTAGGCCGAATCCGGAAAGGCACTGCCCTCGCCGGCGCCGTGCTCGACGATGACGTTGTGCCCCTGGCGGGTCAGCTCGAGCGCACCGGCCGGCGTCAAAGCGACGCGGTACTCGTCTTTCTTGATCTCCTTCGCGACGCCGACGTTCATCGGCCGAGATTATGCGTTCGCCAGCCGCTCGACGAGCGCCCGCTCCTTCGGCCCGAACCAGGGCGAATCGCCGGCCAGCGCGTTCTGGGCGGCATGCAAAGGGTTGCGTGTGGCCGGGATGACCATGTCCACCCGATCGTCGGAGAGTGCCCACTTCAGGAGCGCCTGCGGCCAGGTCTCGACCCCGAACTCCCGCAGAGGATGGAGCTCCTCATCGGCCGGTGGCCGCTCGAGCAGCTCTCCCTCACCCAGCGGACGCATCACGATGACGGCGATCCCGAGCTCGGCGGCGAGCGGCAGGAGCGCGTGCCCGCACTCCCGCTCGAGAGGGTTGTACGGAACCTGCACCGTCTGAAAGAGGCCAGTCCGCAGGGCCTCGGCCAGGTCCTGGAACGCCGACGGCGCGTAGTGCGTGACGCCTAGCCGCCCGATCCTGCCTGCCTCCCGCTCCTCCCCGAGCCACCCGACGTGGTCGCGCCAGGAAACGAGGTTGTGCACCTGCTCGACCTCGACCCGGCCGTACCAGCCGAGCTGTGCGTCGTACTGGGCCCGGCCCTGCTCCGTGGTCGGCGCCCAGATCTTCGTTGCCACCGCGACGCGCTCACGGCGGCCCTCGAACGCCCTGCTCAACGACCGCTCGGCGTTCCCGTACATGGGTGAGGAGTCGAAGAGCGTGCTCCCCGCGCCGAGGGCGGCGCCCACCACGTCCACGGCGAGCTCGTCGTCGCCACCGAACGTGTTCCAGGTTCCGACGCCGACGACCGGCCCCAGGCGTCGCTCCTCCATCAGCCGGTAAGCGAGCGCGCGAGCAGACCGGCGGCGTACGCGGCGGCGAAGAACGAGGGGTCGTCGTCGGGCCCCCGCCCCATGTACGAGAGCGGCAGATCCCGGCAGGCTTCCCGCCAGCCGGACGCGTCGACGCCGTCGCCTGCGACCCCGACCTCCGCCGCGCAGAGACGGAGGACCGCTTCGGCGTGGTGCGAGACGCCGTGGTGGCGCTCGCGGAGATCCGTCTCGGAGGTTCGCACGGCGAGAACCGGGGAGCCGCCCATCGCGGCTGCTGCATTGAGCACCTCCACCGCTGCCATGCCACCATGGCCGACGGGCGTGCCGGTGCCGACGATCCCGGATCCGATCGCGCAGACGACCGCCTCGGCTCCGCGAGCGCGTGCCAGCGAGAGCGCCGAGTAGACGTTGACGCAATCGATGTCGCCGCCGAAGCAGGCCCCGACGCCGATCGTCAGCTCCACGAGGCCCTTCGCCCTGAGCGCGC
>JACDAN010000276.1 GCA_013695385.1 Actinomycetota bacterium
GCTGTTCGCGCCGCTCTCTGTTCCGGATACGGCGTGGGTGCGTCTGCGCGCTGCCGAGGCGCTCGTCGCCCGCGGTCGGCGAGCCGAAGCCGAGGTGCAGCTCGCGCAGGCGCTCGCGTTCTGGCGCTCCGTCGGCGCGACGCGCTATCTGGGCGAAGCCGACGCGCTGCTCACGTCGACAGGATGAGCGCCATTAGCGTCCTTGACGCAAGGCGGGCGGCCGGACCGCTCCGGCCTAGCGACGAGGGCTCCGCTCCGCCAGCCTCTCGGTCACCGAACGGTGAAGACCGCGCGCATTCCCTTCGCGGAGTGCGGCGAGTTATCCGATCCGAGCCGGTGTACTCGGATGTTGGCAACAGCAAGCGACGCTATGCGAGTCGATCCTTGCGGTACGCGAAGTGGCCCAGTTCATGCATCTGTTCCTCTCCGGGGAAGAGTCACACGCCGGAGTCCCGCGCTTGCGGGGGGTGCGGCCCCCCTCGGGGGGATCGGTTCGGTCGATGTCGATTCAGTCGGTTCGAGCGATTTCGGGTGCCTGCACCGCCCCTCGCACCTGCTGGTCGAGTAGGCGGTCTCCGCTACAGCCCTTGCCGTTCGGTGGGGGTAAACGTCGGTTTCTCGCCTGGAGATCCGAGTGGTGGGTGAATCGGTCCTACGAGCTCGTCGACGTTGCCGTCGTCGTCTACCAGGTAGGCGTGCGGGTGTCCGCAGTTGACCCAGGTGAAGGTGCTTGTAGCGGCCCGCCAGCGCGCGATCAGGGCTGTGACGTGGAAGTCCGATTTCCGAGGCGGAGCAAACAGTCCTATCGCGATCGTGTGGGCCGGTACTACGGTCGCGGCTCAGACACGACGATCTGACGAGCACGTCGGAGGGGGGCGGCGGAGCATGCCGTGTCCTCAACGACTTTCGTAGGCGGGCGGCCCATTGGCTGGTGCTGGAGGATGGTTGCGGCGCGCCCGTGTCTTCGAACAGGGCCGCCACCACTCGTCAGCGTGGGTCGAAGACGCCGCGGCGGACGAGCCACTTCGCGGCCTCGAGCACCGGGACGATCGTCACGGCGCACGCCGCGACGATCGCGAGGTCCTCGAGCGACGGGCCAACCGTTCCGAATGCGCCTTGCAGGAACGGAACGTAGACGACCAGCCCGAGGAGCCCGAGCTCCCAGAGGATCGCGAGGTTGAGCCAGCGGTTCGCGAACGTGCCCCGCAGCACCGAGTGGCGCTCGGACCGGTAGCTGTAGGCCTTGAGGAATTCGATCAGGGCGAGCGAGACGAACGCCATCGTCATCGCCAGCTCGAGGCGCCGGCCGGACTCGAGCGCCCAGATGAACAGGGTCGTGTTCACGAGCGCGGACCAGGCGCCTCCGATCGCGATCAGCGCGACGACCGGGCGCGTGAAGATCCCGGAGCCTGGAGCGCGCGGTGGCTTCTCCATCAGGTCCGGCTCAGGCGGATCGACCGAGAGCGCGAGCGCGGGCAGGCCGTCGGTCGCGAGGTTGATGTAGAGGATCTGCACCGCGCTCAGCGGCAGCGGCTGGCCGGCAACCGAGGCGGCCACGAGCAGCCCGACCTCTCCGAGGTTCGCGGAGAGGAGGTACATGAGGTACTTCTTGATGTTCCCGAAGACGCGGCGTCCCTCCTCGACCGCGCCCACGATCGAGGCGAAGTTGTCGTCGGTGAGTGTCATCGCCGAGGCTTCCCTCGTGACGTCGGTGCCGGTGATGCCCATGGCGATGCCGATGTCGGCCTTCTTCAGCGCCGGCGCGTCGTTCACGCCGTCGCCCGTCATCGCCACCCAGTGGCCTCTCTGCTGGAACGCCGTGACGACGCGCAGCTTGTGCGTGGGCGAGACGCGAGCGTAGACCTCGATCGCCTCGACGTCGTCCTCGAGCTCCTCGTCGCTCATCGACTCGAGCTCCGGGCCGGTCACGAGCCGTCCGGACCGAAGCAGCGTGAGCTCGCGCGCGATCGCCTCGGCCGTGATCGGATGGTCGCCGGTGATCATCACCGGCTTGATCCCTGCGCGCCTGCACGTCTCGATCGCCTCACGCGCTTCGGGGCGGGGCGGGTCGATCAGCCCGACGAGGCCGAGGAACGTCAGCTCGCGCTCGGCGTCCTCCGTCGTCGTCTCCGACTTGCGGGCGACCGCGAGCACTCGGAGCGCTTCGCCGGCGAGCTCTTGCGCGGTCTTGAGGATTGCGTCTCTCGCGGCGTCGTCGAGCTCGGCCTCGCCGTCCGCCGAGAGCTGCCGCGCGCAGTCGGCGAGCACTATTTCGGGTGCGCCCTTGGCGTAGGCGACGACCCCGTCGGGCGTTTCGTGCAACGTCGTCATCCGCTTGCTCTCGGAGGTGAACGGGATCTCGGCGACGCGAGGGAACTCCGCGTCGAGGTCGGTCTTCGCGAGGCCCGCCTTCGCCGCGGCGACGACGAGCGCGCCTTCGGTGGGGTCGCCACGAATGCTCCACTCCTC
>JACDAN010000030.1 GCA_013695385.1 Actinomycetota bacterium
GCCCCCCGATCCGGTTACCAGCGTGAAGTAGTAGAGGCGCTCCTGCCGGCCCCTCTGGGCCGGCGGCGCGTAGCGCGTTATCCCCTACGCTGGCTAGGCGGTTCCCTTTCGGTCCGGGGACACGCCCCTACCCGCTGGTACCTCCACTGCCCGTACTTGAAGAATCTGTCACTACCGGACCACCTCCTTTCCGCGGTAACCGAAATGTAGCTGCTAGCCAGGAGGGCTTGGCGGAAGGTCCTCCCTGAGAACGACGGACAGTTCCAACCCGCGGTCGAGCGGGACCGTGACGGACTCGAGCAGCGGGTCTGCCTGTCGAGCCCTCGAGTAGTCGCCGAGCGTCTCCTCGTGGGAGAGCACGTTGTCGGCGACGAAGAGCGCTCCGGGCTCGACCTTTGACCGTGCCAGCTGAAACAGCGGGTCGTAGTCGTCCTTCTCGGCGTCGAGAAAGACGAGATCGAAGACGTCGTCGATCGCCGGAAGCGCCTCGTAGGCGTCGCCTTCGATCAGCTCGGCCGTGCCTTCGAGCCCGGCCTCGGCGACGTTCCGCCGCCAGGCTTCGCATTTCGACGGATCGTGCTCGAGCGAGAGCACCCGGCCGCCGAGGTACCGGACGCCGGCGGCGAGCCAGAGCGTGGAGTATCCGCGAGAGCCCCCGATCTCGAGCACCTCGCAATCCGTCTGAGGAGCGACCAGCGAGAAGAGGAACTGCCCGGTCGTTCTTACCACCTGACGGGCGCGCTGCTCGCGCGGAACCTCTCGAGCGCGCTCGTCGGCATCCTCGGCCTCGAGCCGCGCGAGGACTGCGCGTACCCGGTCGTCGATCATGCGTCCACCTAGACGTCTACCTTGACGACACCGTCTTCGACCACGACGGGGAACGTCTCCACCGGCTCGTAGGCCGGAAGGGTCAACGCCTTGCCCGTGCGGATATCGAAGTTCGCGCCGTGACGCGGGCAGATTGCAACGCCGGTGGCCTCGTCGAAGTCGCCCTCCGCGAGCGGGCCGTCGTCGTGCGAGCAGCGGTCCTCCAGCGCGTAGTACTCGCCTGCAAGGTTGTAGACCCCGACGACGACCTGGCCGACGTGAACGATCTTGACGGCGCCGGGCGGAAGCTCCTCGACAGGCCCGACCGTGATCAGCGCCACCAGGAGCTAGGAGACCTTGAACTCTTCGTCCAGGCCGGCCCACTCGGCCGGGAGCGGCGTCCCCTTCGTCCGGTGGAGCGCGACCTTCAGGACTCCGAGACCGAGCAGAGCGCACTTCAGGCGGATCGGCGTGAGGGGTATTCCGATCTCCTCCAGCAGCTCGTCCTTCGAGAGCTCGCTGACCTCGGACGCCGTCCGGCCCTGGACCATCTCCATCAGCATCGAGGTGGACGCCTGGCTGATCGCACAGCCCCGCCCCGAGAACTTGGCCTCCTCGATCGTCTCGCCGTCGTCCTCGAACGAGACGTAGATGGCGACCTCGTCGCCGCAGAGCGGATTCATCCCCTCTGCGGAGGCATCGGCATCCTCGATCACCCCGTGCCCGCGAGGGTTCTTGTAGTGGTCGAGAATGACCTCGCGATAGAGATCTTCCATGTAACTGAGGCTAGCCGAAGACTTTTCGCGCGCGGAGGAGCCCGTCGGTGAGACGGTCGATCTCGTCGGGCAGCGTGTACAGGTAGAAGCTCGCCCGATTCGTCGCAGCCACTCCGAGTCGCGTCATCAGCGGCTGGCAGCAGTGGTGGCCGGCGCGGATGGCGACCCCTTCCCAGTCGAGAACCTGGGCAACGTCGTGCGGGTGGATCCCGTCCATGTTGAAGGCGGCGATCCCGGCTCTCCGCTCGGGCGGCGGCCCGTACATCTGGATGCCCGGAACAGCCGCCATGCGCTCCAGCGCGTATGCCACGAGATCGTGCTCGTATTGCTCGATCGCCTCGAGCCCGACCTCCAGGAGATAGTCGACGGCAGCTCCGAACCCGACCGCCTCGGCGATCGGCGACGTCCCCGCCTCGAACTTGTGCGGGAGGTCGCCCCAGGTCGTCTCCTCGAACTGCACCTTGCGGATCATGTGTCCGCCGAGGTTGAACGGCTCCATCCGCTCGAGGAGCTCGCGCCGGCCCCAGACCGCGCCGGCGCCACTCGGGCCGCACATCTTGTGGGCGGAGAAGGCGAGGAAGTCGCAGCCGAGCGCCTGCACGTCGACCGCCCGGTGCGGGACCGCCTGGGCAGCGTCGACGACCATGGCGGCGCCCTGCTCGTGCGCCCATGCCGCCAGGCGCTCGACCGGGTTGACCGTGCCGAGGGCGTTCGAGACGAGGTTGGCGGCGACGACCTTGACCTGCCCCTCGGCAGCGATCGCGTCGAGCGAATCCAGGTCGAGCTCGCCGGTATCGGTGAGCGAAATCATCCGGAAGCCGGCCCCGGTTCGCTTCGCGACGTACTGCCACGGGACGAAGTTCGAGTGGTGCTCGAGCTCGGTGACGACGACGAGATCCTCGGGGCCCAGGCTGGCGAGCCCGTAGCCGTAGGCGACGAGGTTCAGTCCTTCGGTCGCATTCCGGGTGAAGATGAGCTCGCGCGAGCTCGGGGCGTTGACGAAGCGGGCGACCTTCTCGCGCGCGCCCTCGAATGCCTCCGTGGCCCGCTCCGCGAGCGTGTACACCCCCCGGTGCACGTTCGCGTGCGACGTCTCGTAGAAGTGCGTCATCGCGTCCAGCACTTGCCGCGGCTTCTGCGCGGTGGCCGCCGAATCGAGGTATGCGAGGGGCTTGCCGTTGATCTCCTGCTGCAGGATGGGGAAGTCGGCGCGCAACTTGCGAGCATCGAGCGCCGCACGGGTCTCTACGGCCACAGGCTCATCGTACGCCGGGCATGCGGTCAGCCGCAACGCGCTCTACCCTTTGACCAACGTGAGATCGGCCCTACCCCTGATTGCGCTCGTCGTTCTCCTCACAGCCTGCGGCGGCAAGGGCGGCGGGGATGAATCGCAGAGTTCGGGCCTGGGCGCGGGCGTGTACGCAGACGCCGGCTGTGGCAGCTGCCACACGTTCGAGGCGGCGGGCTCCAAGGGCTCGATCGGCCCGAACCTCGACGAGACCGACACCAGCGTCGAGGAGGCCGTCGACCAGATCAGTAGGGGTGGAAACGGCATGCCCGCCTTCGGCGACGACCTGAGCGAGGAGGAGATCCAGCAGGTCGCGGAATTCGTCTCGGGCGGTGAAGGATCCGCCGCCGGGGCCGAGGGCGGCGCGGTCGTCGGACCTTTCAGGCCCAGCTCCCAGAGGCTGGCAGGATGCCTCGACGCGGACTGCCGTCGGCAAGCGTTCGGCAACATCGCGTTTCGCGAGGGGCCGAAGCCGGCCCTCGACCTGTTCGAGGAAAAGCAGAAAGACGACTCCGCCGTCGAGTCGGACTGCCATCGAATCGCCCACACCATCGGCTCTGCGTCGTTGCAGCACTTCGATGGCAGCGTCGCCGGCGCCCTCTCCGCAGGGCGGGCAACGTGCTGGTCGGGCTATTACCACGGGGTCGTCGAGCACGCCTTCAACGGGACACGCAGGCCGGCACTCGGCGAGAAGTCGCGCTCGATCTGCGTCGGCGACGACATTCGGCGCACGAGCTTCATCGCGTACCAGTGCGTCCACGGGCTCGGTCACGGCCTGATGATCCACACGGGCTACGACCTGCCCGAGTCCCTGCGTGTCTGCGACGAGCTCTCGACCGACTGGGACCAGACGTCGTGCCACGCGGGGGTCTTCATGGAGAACGTCTCGTCCTCGTACGGCATCAAGTCGAAGTGGCTCCGAGACAACGACCTGATCTACCCGTGCAACTTCGTCAAGGAGCGGCACAAGCTCTACTGCTACCTGATGGCGACCTCCCGGATCCTGGCCGCGAACGGCTACGACTGGAAGAAAACGGTGGCGACCTGCCACGAGAGCGACGAGGGCTGGGTCGCGACCTGCATGCAGTCGCTCGGCCGCGACGCCTCGGGGACGACTCGGCAGAACACCACCCGCATCCTCGAGATCTGCTCGCTCGCAAAGGGCATGGCTCGGGAATGCGTGTACGGCGCGGCGCGCGACATCGTTTCGAACGACGCGGGGCCGAAGCGCGCGATCCCGCTCTGCGAGGGCTCACCGCAGTCCATGCGGGCGTACTGCTTCGAGGGAATTGGCACGATCCTCGGGGGCATGCGCGTCCAGCGCGACGAGCGGCGCACCGCCTGCCGCCGGGTGACGCAGCGCTACTTCGAGGACTGCGCGCGCGGCGCGGTCGCGCTGTAGAACGCGGCTGCGGCGATCAGGCCGGGAACGAGGCCGACCAGCGGGAGCCAGCCGGGAGCACCCGGGACGGCATCGCTCCATTCCACGGCCAGGACACCTGCCGTGAGCGACGCCAGTCCGGCTGCACCGGCGCCGGTGAAGAGCGCCAGACGCCGGACTGCGAAGAGCGTCGAGAGGGCGGCGAGCGCCGCGAGCACGAGGATTGCATCGCGCTTCCAGGCCAAACTGAAGGGAAGCTCGCCCTCGGGCCAGGGGGCTGGCGGCAACCAGTTCTCGGGCGCGCCGTAGAACGACGGCACCATCGACGCGACCGCAGCCGCCAGCAGCAGCTGACCCAGCCGCAGGCGCCTCGGCGTCCGGAAGCCGACGGCCACCTCCTCGGTGGTGCCGAAGCGGCGGATCGCCTCCTCTTCACCGTGCGCCTCGGCAGCCTGCCGCAGGTGGTCCTCGGCCTCGGCGAGGACCTGCGTCCGGCGGCGCCTCGGGAGTCGTGCGGCCAGCTCGGCGAGATAGCGGTCGATCATCCGATCACCGCCTGGACTGCTCCGGCGTAGGCACGCCACTCGGCTCGCCGCTTCGCCAGCTGCGTGCGCCCACGCCGCGTCAGGGAGTATGTGCGTCGCCTTCGCCCGCCGACCTCCGTCCACCTGCTCCCCAGGAGTCCCGACCGCTCGAGGCGGTGCAGTGCGGGGTACACGGTTCCCTCCGCGAGGTCGAAGTCGCCGTCACTGCGGTCGCGGAGACGCTCGATCACGGCATAGCCGTGCGCGGGGCCTTTCTCCAGAACGGAGAGAAGCATTCCTTCGAGTGGGGCGCGGTCGAGTTCCATACCTAGCCATCCTAGGTATAGCACAGGGTCAACCGAATGTGAAGGCGTACGCGCTGATGCCTCGCGAGAAACGCAGCTCGAGCAGTCCCTCCCTGACAGGCCCGAGCTCGAGGAGCGTGTAGAGCCTCGGCTCTCCCCGGACGTCCACCGTCTTCTGCCGCCGGCCGTCGAGGAAGGTCTCGACCTCTCCCTTCCCGCCCAGGACGAGGTGCACCTCTCCGGCCGTGAAGCGGAGCCGTATGCGTGCCCGTTGGCCGGTGACGAGCCGCTCTGGCTCGACCCGCATCCGTCCGTCCAACGCGAGCTCGTCGGGTATGAGGGGCCTCTTCGGGAACCGATAGCTCGCGTCCAGCCCCGGGGCGAGGCGGCCGGCGAAGCGCGCGATCCGCTCGTAGCCCAGGTAGGACTCGGGCGTGATGCGAGCCGTCAGCTCACGCTCTTCGCCGCCGTCCGCGTCACCGGTGACCTCCGGGCCGAGGTAGCGACGAATCTGCTCCTCGGTCTCGTCGTAGGCCCCCTCGCCGAAGTGGAAGTAACGCACCCGTCCGGTTCGGTCGATCAGGTACTTCGCCGGCCAGTACTCGTTCGCGTACGCGGTCCAGGTGGCGAAGTCGTTGTCGAGCGCAACCGGGTAGCGAATCCCCTGCTTGCGGACAGCGGTTCGCACATTGTCCGGAACGCGCTCGAATGCGAACTCGGGAGAGTGCACGCCGACGATCGTCAGGCCATCATCGCGGTACGCGCGGTCCCAGGCCTTCAGATGGGGGAACGTACGCAGGCAGTTGATGCACGAGTAGGTCCAGAAGTCGACGAGGACGACCCGTCCGCGAAGAGCTTTCAGGCTGAGCGGCTCGCTGTTGATCCACCCGACGATGCCCTGGAACTCCGGGGCGAGCCGCATCTCTGCCGCGGCCGCCACGGGAGGCCCGGAGCCCACACGGCGGAGCTTCGCGAGCTCGCGTCGAGCCGTGGAGCTGCGCTCGATCTTGTCCTGAAGTGCCTGGGTGTAGCCGGGGACCGCCGTGGCAAGCCGTTGATCGACCCCGAGCGTGATCGCAAGAGCCGACGCCGCGAGCAGGGCTCCGGCCGCCCGACGCGTTCCCTCGGCGTGACGGCGCAAGACGCCGATCGCGTGTGTCAGGCGGCGGCTACCGACGGCGATCGCCAGCATCGGCAGCGCATGGCCGGCGGAATAGGCAAGCGCAACGATGAACGTCTCGAGCCCGCCGCCCCCGGTCGCCGAAAGGGCCGTGACAGCTCCGAGCACGGGGCCGGCACACGGGACGAAGACCAGCCCGAGGCTCATCCCGAGGACGAAGCCGTTGCTCTCGGCCCGCGGTCGCCTGCGTCCGAGAAAGAGCAGCGGACGCTCGGCCAGGCGAGCGAGGGGCGGGACGAGCAGCGTCGCCGCGAACATGAAGAGCAGCACGATCGCCAGGTTCCTGAGCGCGTCCTGGGGCAGCCCGAGCCAGTTGAGGAGCGAAGCCCCGACCACGGTGAACACGCTGAAGCTGCCGACGAGCCCGAGGATGATGCCGTAGGGCCGCCGGCCGGACGCACCACCCGCGAGCAGGATCGGCAGCACCGGCAGCACGCACGGGGAGAGCGCCGTGATCACGCCGGCGAGAAAGGCGATCCCGAGAAGGACTACCACCGGCTCAGAGTAGGGAGGCGGCTGTTACAGGAGCGTTAACTCGCGAGGGGCAGCGTGAAACGGGGCCTGACGGGGTGAAACGCTTTACGCCTGCGGGATGCGGGCCTCGAGGGCCTCGCCGAGCGCCTCGCGCACCGGCTCCAGGCCGATGCGGTCCAGCACGTCCGAGAAGAAACCGCGGACGATCAGCCGTTCCGCCTCGCTGCGGGGAAGCCCGCGCGCCATCAGGTAGAAGAGCTGCTCCCGGTCGACCTGACTGACCGTCGCGCCGTGCGTGCAGCGGACGTCGTTCGCGAGAATCTCCAGGCCGGGAATCGGAACCGCGTGCGTCGTCGGCGAGAGCATCAGGTTGCGGTTCTCCTGGTAGGCGTTCGTCCGCTGGGCCTCCTTCTCGACGTGGATCATCCCGCGCCAAACAGCGGTCGCCCGGTCGCGGAGCGCGCCCTTGAATGCGAAGTCGGAAGTCGTGTTCGGGGCGACGTGGAGCTGGTAGGTGTCGTAGTCGAGGTGCTGGTCGCCGTCGGCGAAGTACGCGCCGGTCACCCGGGAGGTCGCGCCCGGCCCGGTCAAATCGTTCTGGATCCAGACCTTGCCCTTCTTCGACCCGAAGCCCCCGGCGACCCAGTCCAGCTCGGCGTCGCGCCCGACGCGGGCGTGGTGCGAGGCAAAGTGCCAGGTCTCCTGGGACAGGCTCTGCAGCGAGACGTACTCGAGGGTGGCGCCCTGCTCGACGAAGAGCTCGGCGACCACATTCGTGTAGCCCGAGAGCTCCGGTGAGGACGAGGCGTACTCCTCGATCAGCGTGAAGCGGCTTCCCTCCTCGGCGATCACGAGCAGGCGGAAGAAGAGCGACCCGCCCTCGACCGAGTTGCCGATCCGAACCGCGAGCGGCTGCTCGAGCTCGACACCGGCTGGAACGACCACCAGCAGTCCGTGTTCCCAGACGGCGGCGTTGTGCGCCGCGAACTTCTCGTCGGTCCCGACGAGCTTGCCGAGCTGCTCGTGATCCGTGAACGGCGCAAACGTGATCCGCTCGTCCGGCGCCTTCGCGACCGAGAGGCCGCTCTCCCCAACGATCGCCAGGCCGGCCACGTCGAGATCGAGCATCGCCTCGCCCGGACCGGTCTCGGTACCCGGCACCGAGACATGGCCGTTTCGGCCATAGGTCTCGGGATCGAACCCGCGCAGGTTCGTGAAGCGCCAGTGCTCGTCGGTCGTGGTCGGCAGGGGAAGCTCGGCGTAGCGAGCCGCGGCGGCGACCCTATCCATGAGGTGTGTAGCGCTTGTGCAGGATGAGCACGTTGCCCTCCGTGTCCTTGACGAATCCCATGTGACAGACACCGGAGTCCTGAACGCCGATGATCTCGGCCCCCTTTGCGCCCAGCTCCTGGATTGCAGCGTGGACGTCGGGAACCCGAAGGGCCACGCCGGCGGTGTTCGGTTGGAACTCCTCGCCGTCCGACTCCGGGTGCCACAGGCCGATCGTCACGTTCGACGTCTCGAACTCGTTCGGCGTGTGCGGGCTCTCAGGCAATCCGAGCATCTCGCCATAGAACGCGCGAGCCCGGTCGAGATCGCGAACGGGGACCGAGACGAAGTCGACCCGCTCGACCTTGATCAGCCGACCGACCCCTCCATCTGCAACAGGATCAGGCGGTTGAGCTCGACCGCATACTCGAGCGGAAGCTCCTTGGTGATCGGCTCCACGAAGCCGGAGACGATCATCGCGCTGGCCTCGGCCTCGGAGAGGCCACGGCTCATCAGGTAGAAGAGCTGCTCCTCACCGATCTTCGAGACGGTCGCCTCGTGGCCGATGTCGACGTTGTCCTCGTCGATCTTCATGTACGGGTAGGTGTCGGAGCGGGAGGCCTCGTCGAGGATCAGCGCGTCGCAGACCACCTTGGACTTCGCTCCCGTCGCCCCCTTGGCGACCTCGAGCAAACCGCGGTAGCCGGCGCGGCCACCGTTCTTCGAGATCGACTTCGAGGTGATAATCGAGGTCGTATTCGGCGCGACGTGGACAGCCTTGCCGCCGGCGTCCTGGTGCTGCCCGGTTCCCGCGAAGGCGATCGAGAGCACCTCGCCGTGAGCGCCTTCGCCCATCAGCCAGATCGCCGGGTACTTCATCGTCAGCTTCGACCCGAGGTTCCCGTCGACCCACTCCATCGTGGCGTTCTCGTAGGCGACGGCCCGCTTGGTCACGAGGTTGTAGACGTTCGTCGACCAGTTCTGAATCGTCGTGTAGCGGCAGCGCCCGCGCGGTTTGACGATGATCTCGACGACGGCCGAGTGCAGCGAGTCGCTCGAGTAGATCGGCGCCGTGCAGCCCTCGACGTAGTGCACGTAGGCGTCCTCGTCGACGATGATCAGCGTGCGCTCGAACTGGCCCATGTTCTCCGCGTTGATGCGGAAGTAGGCCTGAAGCGGCATGTCGATGTGCACCCCCGGCGGGACATAGATGAACGAGCCGCCCGACCAGACGGCCGAGTTCAACGCGGCGAACTTGTTGTCGTTCGCCGGGATGATCGTCCCGAAGTACTCCTTGACGATCTCCTCGTGCTCGCGGAGCGCGGAGTCCATGTCGAGAAAGAGCACGCCCTTTTGCTCCAGGTCTTCCTTGAGCTTGTGGTAGACGACCTCGCTCTCGTACTGGGCGCCGACGCCGGCGAGGAACTTCCGCTCGGCCTCGGGGATCCCGAGCCGGTCCCAGGTGTCCTTGATGTCCGGCGGAAGGTCTTCCCAGGACTTCGCCTGCTTCTCGGTCGGCCGGATGTAGTAGAAGATGTTGTCGAAGTCGATGTCGGCGACGTTGCCGCCCCAGTCCGGGAGGGGGCGCGCCTCGAAATACTCGAGCGCCTTGAGCCGGTAGTCCCGCATCCACTGCGGCTCGTTCTTGTGCTCGGAGATGGCGGCGACGAGCTCGGACGAGAGCCCGCGGCCGGACTTGAAGAAGTAGTCCTCGGCTGCGTCGGGGCTGTGGAAGCCGTACTTGTAGTCGCTGCCGATCTCGGCGACGACCTGGTTCTCGGTCTCGGTGACTGCTGCCACTATTCCTTGCTCCCTACGGCCGGCACTGGCATGAAAGCCTCATAGCCATCTGCTTCCAGTGTATGCGCCAACTCCGGCCCGCCGTCGGCGACAACCCTTCCGTCGACGAAGACGTGGACGAAATCGGGCTTGATGTAGCTGAGGATCCGCTGGTAGTGCGTGATCACCAGGGCGCCCATCTCGGGACCGACGAGGTCGCGGACGCCGCCGGCGACGATGCGCAGGGCGTCGATGTCGAGCCCCGAGTCGGTCTCGTCGAGCACCGCGATCCTGGGCTTCAGCATCGCCATCTGCAGGATCTCGACGCGCTTCTTCTCGCCACCCGAGAATCCGTCGTTCAGGTATCGCTGGGCGAGCTCCCGCGGGATCTTGAGGCGCTCCATGGCGGCCATCATCTCCTTGCGGAACTCGGGAATCGGAACCGGGTCGTCGGCGCCGCCGGAACGGGCCTTCCGAATTGCATTGATCGCCGAGCGAAGGAAGCTCGTCACGGTGACCCCGGGGATCGCGTGGGGGTACTGGAAGGCGAGGAACAGGCCACGTTGCGCGCGCTTGTCCGCCTCGAGCTCGGTGACGTCGTCGCCGTCGAAGAAGATCTGCCCCTCCGTGATCTCGTAGGCCGGATGACCCATGAGCGCGTAGGCCAAGGTCGACTTCCCCGAGCCGTTCGGGCCCATGACCGCGTGGATCTCGCCCGTGTCGACCGAGAGGTCGACACCCTTGACGATCTCCGTCCCGTCTTCGAGCGCGACGTGCAGGTTCTTCAACTCGAGTAGAGCCACACACTCCCTTTCGTGAAACGCGGGCCTCGGGGGCCCCACCGTCGAGATCCATGGTACCAGCGGCCTTTCGGCCCCCGGGCCGACCAAACCCGCTGCTATCGTGCGGTTCATGCCCTTCGGTATCGGGCTTCCCGAAGTCCTCATCTTCCTCGTCGTCGTCCTCCTCCTCTTCGGCGCCTCCCGCGTGCCCGAGATCGGGCGTTCGATGGGCAAGGGCATGCGCGAGTTCAAGGACGCGGTCACGGGCAAGGATGACGAGGTTCCCCCGTCGCTCCCCCGCGCACCCGAGGACGAAGAGAACGTCGCGGCCGCGCCCCGCGAGCGCGACACCGTCCTCTAGAGGCCCTCGGTGAAGCGGCTCCCGCGCCGGCTGACCTACGGCGAGGAGGCGACGCTCGTCGAACACCTCGACGAGCTCCGCAACCGGCTGATCGTCTGCGGGCTTGCGCTCGGACTGGCGTTTCCCGTGGCGTTCTTCTTCCACGAGGAGCTCGTCGACGTCCTGATGCAGCTCCTTCCCAGGGATCGGAAGCTCGTCACTCTCGGCGTGGCGGAGCCGTTCACCACGGCGCTCAAGGTCAGCTTCTACGCGTCGCTCGCCCTCGCCTTTCCCGTGCTCGTCTGGCAGACCTGGGGCTTCTTCGCCCCGGCCGTCCGGCAGGGGAGCCAGCGCGTCGTGGCGCGCTTCGTTGCTCTCGCGACCGTCCTGTTCGCGGGCGGGATGGCGTTCGCGTACTTCATCGTCCTGCCGCGCGCCCTCAGCTTCCTGACGGAGTACGACTCGCAGCTCTACGACATCCAGATCCGGGCGAGCTACTTCCTCTCGTTCGTCGCCCTGATGATCTTCGCAACGGGGCTCATCTTCCAGCTGCCGATCTTCATCCTTGGCCTCGTGCGACTTCGGATCCTCACCTCCGCGCAGCTTCGCGCGAATCGGAAGATCGCCTATGTGGGCCTGCTGGGGGGAGCGATTCTGCTCCCGACGGTCGATCCGGTCTCGCTCGCCCTCGAGGTCGCCCCCCTCTGGATCCTGTTCGAGCTCTCGCTCTGGCTCTCCGTCCTGCTCGAGAAGCGGTGGGATGCGGCGGAAGCCGTGCGAATCGAGCACGCGTGACCCGGCGCCGCCTGCGCAAGTCGCTCGCGGGGAGCAAGCTAACCTAGCGCTGTAATGGCACGTTCTGCCCAACGCCGAAACCGGCAACAGCGAGAGCGCCGGCCGACGCCTCGCCAGGCCACCCCGCCGCGCACTCCGGTCGCGTCCTACGAGGACACGATGTTCTTCCCGCGCCTGCGTCGGCAGGCGAAGTGGATGTTCGTCTTCCTCGCCGTCATCTTCGGACTCGGGTACGTGATCTTCAACGTCGGCGGGTCGATTCCCGGAACCGGCCTCGGCGACGTCCTCCAGGGCCTCGGCCAGAGCGCGGACACGGGTCCGTCGGTCGACGACTCCCGGGAGAAGATCCGGGAGCGTCCGAACGATCCGGCCGGCTACCGCAACCTCGCCACGGCGCTCCAGCGGCAGGGCCGCAACACCGAGGCGATCGAACCGCTGGAGAACTACGTGCGGCTTCGGCCAAAGGATCGCGACGCCCTCCAGCAGTTGGCCGGCCTCCATCTCGCGCAGGCCCGGACGCATGAGGAACAGGGAACCGCGGCTCGAGCCCGCCTGACGGAGATCACCGGCGCTGACGTCTTCACTCCGAGTTCCCAGAGTCAATTTTCGCAGCAGTTCGGAAACCCCCAGATCACGAGCATCGAGGCGACCAAGCTCAACCAGCAGCTCAACCAGGCGTTTCTCGGCGTCCAGGAGTCCTACAAGGAGGCGACGACCGTCCTCCAACGCCTGATCGCCGTCACGCCGGACGAGCTCGAGGCCGACGAGCCGCTCGTCTTCCTCCAGCTGGGCTCGGCGGCGGCCTCTGCGGGCGACCTGAAAGCCGCGGTCAAGGCCTACGAGCGTTACCTCGAGGTGGCGCCGGACTCCGCGAGTGCCGCTTCGGTTCGCGCGCAGCTCCCGCAGCTGCGTCAGGCCGCGAACCCCGGCAAGGGCAAGGGCTGAGGGACTAGACTCCGCGGAGCTTTTCTACCGGGGGAGACGCGTGAACTTCGACATCAAGACCGAGCAGCTCGAGAACTCCGCCTATGTGATCTCGCTTGCGGGTGAAGTCGACCTCTATACGGCCCCGGAGTTCAAGCAGCAGCTGCTCGAGGTGATCAACAAGGGCGCGAAGGACGTCGTCGTCGACTTCTCGAACACGACCTTCATCGACTCGACGACGCTCGGTGTGCTGGTGGGCGGTGTCAAGCGGCTCCGCACCAACGAAGGTCAGCTCTCCCTCGTCTCCAGCGATCGCAACATCACGAAGATCTTCGAGATCACGGGGCTCGACCGCGTCTTCACGATCTACGGAAGTCGCGACGAAGCGGTCTCCGGCATGAACTCGGCGACCCAGCCCACCGCGTAGCTTGCGGGCCGAAGCGGCCGTCCTCCTCGTCCTCGGCTCCCTCGTGGTGGCGGGCTGCGGCACGGACGGATTGACCAACGAGTCCGCGGACGCCTCCCAAGGCAAGGCCCTCTTTCGGCAGAAGTGCGGCAGCTGCCACACGCTTCAGGAGGCCGGAACCCAGGGCTCGAAGGGCAACCCGGTCGGAGGGCCGAACCTTGACGACGCATTCCGCGGCCCGCGGAGCGAGGGGTTCGCGGAGAGCGCGATCCTCGAGACGGTGCGCCACCAGATCGATTACCCGGTGCCTCCCATGCCGGAGAACCTGCTCGAGGACGAGGAGGCCGACGCCGTAGCGGTGTATGTCGCGGCCGTGGCCGCGAAGCCCGGCGTCAAGGTCACCGAGGTAGCCGGCGAGGACTCGAACGACCCGAAGGCACTCTTCAGGACCAACTGCGGCAGTTGCCACGTCCTCGCGGACGCCGGCACCGCCGGCAAGATCGGGCCGAATCTCGACCAGGCGAAGCCCTCGTTGAAGTACGCGATCAGCCAGATCACGAACGGCGGCAACGGCATGCCGCCCTTCAAGGGCCAGCTCACCGAGGAGCAGATCGAGCTCCTCGCTGCTTATCTAGTTCGAGTCACGCGCTAGCGCCAGTCCCTCGCCTCGGCGGAGGCGACCGGGCGCTTGCTGGTGGGCGGCGCAGCCCTAGCCGTAAGCCGCCTCGCGCTCCGCGGCCAGGTCCACGACGACATGCGTGATCGGGACGTCGAAGCGCTCACGCGCCGCCCGGACTACACCACGCTCGAGCCACTGCGACCTGCCCTCGGGGTGCGTCGAGATGATCACCTCGTCAGCGCCGAAGGTTCGCAAGGCGTCCTCGAGTGCCTGAAGGGGATTGGCGTCACCCACTTCTCCCTGCGCCGTGATCCCGGCTTCCCGCAGCCGGGCCAGGCTCTCCGTCAGACGTCCCTGCGCACGCGCGCGTCCCGCATCCTCGTCCGAGGCGAAGTAGCGGACTCGGGAGACGAGAGCCGGGCAGACGATTCGGATCTGCTCGTCGATCCCCTCCGACCGGCGACGGATCTCGTCCCGAAGCCGCTCGCCACCGACGGTCTCGTTCGCAATCACCAGGATTCTCCGCTCACCGGGCGCACTTGGCCGGATCGTCCCTTGACGCGAAGGCTCTCGGCGAACTCGAATCACCGCTGCGGTCGCGGCGACCGTCAGAAGCAGGAAGACAGCTACCCCGAGCCACCTGTGGACCGCCGCGGCGAGCACGATGAGTGCGAAATAGCCGGCCGTGAGCCAGACCAGCCGGAACGCTTCCGCCTCATTCCGAAGTGGATTCCTCACGTCCCCGACCTCCGGTTCCCGCGAGAGTGTGGGGTCATCTACAAGAGGTAGATCGTCGCGTACACCACGATCCACATTACGTCGACGAAGTGCCAATAGATTCCGGGGATCTCGACACCGTGGTGGTGTGCCGGCGTGAAGTGGCCGCGGAAGGCGCGGATGGTGGCAAACGTCAGCAGCGTGAGTCCCACGAAGACGTGGGCCCCGTGGAGACCGGTGAGACCGTAGAAGATCGTTCCGAAGGCGCCGTCGGCGGGAGAGAAGCCGACGCGCGAATACTCGCGGAACTGCGTCAGGAGGAAGGTCACACCGAGCGCGAGCGTCAACACGAGCCCGGCCTGGAGGCCGGCTCGGTTGCCGCGCTTGATCGACTGGAGCGCCCAGTGGATCGTGAAGCTCGAGGTGACGAGGATCGCCGTGTTCACGCCTGCGACGAACTTCGGCAACTCGAACGGCTCGAGCGGCCACTCCGCGCCGGCGTTCACCCGCACGAAGAAGTACGCGGTGAAGAACGACCCGAAGAGCATCACCTCGGAGGCGATGAAGAGAAGCATGCCGAGCGTCGGGGCGTCGACCCGAGAGCTCTGGTTCGCGGTGGGCGGATGGAGATGGCCTCCGCCGTGCGGGGTCTCCGAGTGGGCGCTCATTCCGCGGCAACCACGGGGGGATCCGCGTCGACCTCGCCCGCCGCGATAACGACGTGCTCGACGGGAAGCTTCGAGTCGTTGTGGAGCCGCTGGATGAGATTCCGGCGGAGCCAGGGCGATCTCGCAGGCTCGAAGGTGGAGACGATCACTTCGTCGATCCGCTCGTCCCGGATCGCCTGCATCGCGGCCGTATAGGGATCCGGATGCGAGACCTGACCGTGGGCTTCGATGCCGGCAGCACGAAGCTCGGAGAGGGCGCGGCGAAGACGGCGTTCCGCCTCAGGATGCGCCGACTGGGCCGGGTCGCTCTGCGGTGAGATGACGAGAAAGCTCGCCGGGCCGCGCTCGGCCCACTCTCGGATCCGCGCGATCAGCCTTTCCCCGAGCACGGTCTCGTTCGCGATTACAAGGACGTTCGTCTGACCGTCGCCCTCCGTGGACACGTCGACGACTACGTGCTCGAGCGGGACGTCTCCCACGACCCTGCGAACGCGGTCGACGACGCTCTTGCGAATCCAGCCGGACTTCTGGAGCGGATGCGTGGAGAGGATCACGTCGGTGGGACGCGGGTCGAGCATCCCGAAGGCGTCCCGTACGGCGTCGGCGGGGTCGTTCTCGACGACGAGCCCGTGAGCAGGGATCCCCGCTTCGCGAAGCAGGGCCAGCGTGCGGTCGAGGCGTCGGCCGGCCGCGGCGCGCCTCGTGTCCGTGTAGACGACGTATCCCGACTGCGGTGTCGAGACTGGGGCCAGCACGGTAACGAGCTCGACGTCCTGCTCGTCCGCCCGCTTCTTCACCGCCTCGAGCAGCGACGTCCCCATGACGGTCTCGTTCGCGACGACGAGAATGTGCCTGCCGCCCGCCATCAGCGTTGGACGGTCTCCGCCTCGCCGGTCGGAGCGCGCTCGCCGCTCAGAATCGCGTGCCGCGCGCCCGGCACGCCGTACTCATACGGATTTCCGACCACCTGCGGGATCTCGTCGAAGTTGAAGAGCGGCGGCGGCGAGGAGACCTGCCACTCGAGCGTCAGCGCGCGCCACGGGTTCGACGGCGCCGGCTTTCCGCTGCGCCAGCTGACGATCATGTTGTAGACGAAGATGATGAACGAGGCGCCCAGCACGAACGACGAGATCGTGATGAAGAGGTTCCAGTTCCCGAACTGCGGGTCATAGGTGTAGACCCGGCGCGGCATCCCCTGCACGCCGATGATGTGCATCGGGAAGAAGGTCGCGTTGAAGGCCAGGAAGCTCAACCAGAAATGGACCTTGCCGAGCGTCTCGTTGTACATCCGGCCGGTCATCTTGGGGAACCAGTAGTAGATCCCGGCGAAGATCGTGAAGAGCGATCCGCCGAGGAGCACGTAGTGGATGTGGGCGACGACGAAGTAGGTGTCCGAGGTGTGGATGACGATCGGGACTGCGCCGAGGAAGATCCCGGAAAGTCCACCGATCACGAACATGGAGACGAAGCCGACGGCCCATAACATCGGCGTCGCGAAGTTGATCCGCCCCTCCCACGTCGTGGCTAACCACGAGAACACCTTGATCCCGGTCGGCACCGCGATCAACAGGGTGGTGACCATCATCGGAACCCGCAGCCAGGGCGCCATTCCCGCCACGAACATGTGGTGGGCCCAGACCGAGAAGCCGAGGATGAGGATCGCCATCAGCGAGAGCGCCATCAGCCTGTAGCCGAAGATCGGCTTCCTCGACATCGCGGAGATCACCTCCGAGGCGATCCCGAAACCGGGCAGCATCATGATGTAGACCGCGGGGTGGGAGTAGAACCAGAAGATGTGCTGGTACCCGAGCGGGTAGCCGCCTTCGGCGAAGTCGAAGAAGTTCGTGTGCATCACCTTGTCGAACATCACGAAGAACTGCGACCCGGCGATGAACGGGGTCGCGATCACGACGAGAAGTGACGTGGTGAAGTTGGCCCAGACGAGCAGTGGCATGCGCCAGAAGGTCATGCCGGGCGCTCGCATCGTGATGATCGTGACCAGGAAGTTCAGCGCCGTGGCGATCGACGAGGCACCGGCCCACTGGACGGCCATCGAGAAGAAGACGTTGCCGAACGGCTGCTCGACCGCAAGCGGCGCGTAGTTCGTCCAGCCGGCGCCGAAGCCGGGGAAGAAGAAGCTCGCGAGCATCATGATCCCCGCGATCGGAAGCAGCCAGTAGGAGAGGGCGTTCAGCCTCGGGAACGCCATGTCGGGCGCTCCGATCATGATCGGCAGCACGTAGTTCGCGAGCCCGGCGAAGGCAGGGATCACGAAGAGGAAGATCATCAGCGCCGCATGCGCCGTGAAGAGCTCGTTGTACGTCTGCGGGTCGACGAAGTTCGCCTCCGGACGCGCGAGCTCGGCGCGGACGAGCATGGCCAGCATCCCGCCGACCAGGAAGAAGACGATCGTCGTCGTGACGTACTGGATGCCGATCACCTTGTGGTCGGTGTTGATCCGGAAGTAGTCGCTCCAACTCCTGGCGCCGTGGCCCGAGTGGTCGTCGGGCCTGGTTGGAGCGCCGAACGCCCAGCCGAGCCAGTAGTCGAACGCACCGAGGCCCGAGAGGAAGCCGATCGGGGCCATCGTCAGCGCGGCAACGGTGATGATCGGCTCCCAGTCGATCGCCGGGTCCCAGCCGGCGAAGGCCCGGATCCCGGCGACGAGGCCGAAGCCGATCCCGAAGAAGAGCGCGGTCATCCAGGCGGCGCGAAGCCAGCCCGGTGCCAAGAGGCGCCGCCACCCAGTGCGCGGGGGGGCGGGTGCGTGCGCCTCGTCGTGCCCGGTGTGCTCGTGAACGGTGCTCAGCTCGACCCCCCTGTGGCCGCGGATTCCATCACGGCGACGTGTCTCCGTTCTCGCCGCTCGGACTGCGGCGCCAACGCTCGAACTCGGCGGCGGAGGTGACGATCGCACGACTCCGCATCAGCGCGTGGCCGAGGCCGCAGAGCTCGGTGCAGATGACCGGGTAGTCGCCTCTCTTCGTGGGCGTGATGGTGATGGCCGTGGTCATACCGGGAACCGCGTCCTGCTTCAGGCGGAACTCGGGCACGAAGAAGGAGTGGATCACCTCGCGGGCCGTGAGGTAGAGGCGGGTGGAACGGCCGACCGGAAGCCGCAGGTTGGGCGACGTCTTGCAGCGGTCGGCGATCAAACGCGTCTCCCGGTCGATGCAGGCGAGCTTGTGCTTGCCCACCTCCATTCCCTCCTCGGGGTACGCGAAGACCCACGCGAACTGCTGCCCGAGCACCTCGACGCGCAGATGATCGGCGGGGACCCTGTCGTTTCGGGCAAGAGCAACCGAGCTCACGACCAGCATGGCGACGACGAGGATCAGCGGGACGACCGTCCAGACGATCTCGATCCCGGTGTGGCCGTGGACGGGCGGGCCGTCCGAGTCGTCGTCCGGGCGAACGCGAAACTTGACGAACGAGTACACGCTGATCGCCGCGACGATGGCGAAGATGCCGATGCAGATCGCCGTCACGAACCAGAAGACGAAGTCGGTGCGTCCGGCCTCCTCCGAGGCTTGATCGGGCAGCCAGGGGACGAAGATCGCCACCGCCGTAGCCGCCGCAGCGAGCAGGAGAGCGACCAAGATAACTCGAATCAGCGGCCCAGCGCGCACCGTTCGCGAGCCTAGCGAGTTAGCGCAACGGGCGGAGCGGGTACACCCGGCGTGTCGCGGCGGGCACCGGCCTGCGACGACAATGACGAAGGAGGAACTGAATGGGACTCGGAGTTAGCCTCTTGCTGATCGCGGTCGGAGCCATCCTGGTATGGGGGCTCCAGAGTGACGTCGCGGGGATCGACGAAGACGCCATCGGCGTCATCCTCATGATCATCGGCGCTGCGGGCATGCTGCTCTCGATGCTCTTCTGGTCGAGCTGGGGTGGGCCTGGATACTTCGGCGGACGCCGGCGCTCGACCTACGTCGAGGACGGTCCCCCGCCACCCCCCTAAAGAAAGAGGCAAATGGCGCGGGCGCAACGGGCGCCCGCGCTCACCACCTGATGAACACAAGCGGCAAAAGCGGCAACGAAAGACGGATCCGGGAGCTCGAGGAGCGCCTGGCCGAGCTCGAACGGGTGGACGACGTCAAGACGCAGTTCATCTCGATCGCCTCCCACGAGCTGCGAACACCCATCGCCGTCGTCCATGGGATCGCCTCGACCCTCTACCTTCGCGGCGATCTGCTCTCCGGAGACCAGCTCCACGACCTGCGAGCGACGCTCTACAGCCAGACCGGTCGGCTGTCGTCTCTGACGGAGCAGCTGCTCGACCTGTCGCGGCTCGACGCGGACGCCATCGTCCTTCAGCCTGAACGCTTCCGGCCGCGCGAGAGGATCGACGAGCTCTTGACACGCATCGCGCCCGACCGGGCCGATGACGTGCAGGTCGGGGTCGAGCCGGCCCTCGAGCTCTTCACCGACCCGAATGGGTTCGAGCGGGTGATCGGCAACCTGATCACGAACGCCCTTCGGTACGGCGCACCGCCGATCGAAGTGACGTCCATCCCCAGTAACGGAGTGGAGCTCGTGGTCGAGGATCGCGGGGAAGGCGTGCCTCTCGACTTCATTCCGCTCCTCTTCGAGCGGTTCGCTCAGGCGGACGGAGCGGGGTCGCACCGCGAGGGTGCGGGCCTCGGGCTGGCGATCGCGAAGTCGTTCGCGATCGCGCTCGGCGGGGACCTCCGCTACGAGGCGGCCCAGCCGTGCGGCGCGCGGTTCAGGTTCGAGCTCCCGCGCGAACTAGCGGCGTAGACCCGAGAGAGGATCGACCGCCGCGCCGCGGAGATGCACTTCGAAGTGCAGGTGCGGTCCGGTCGAGTTGCCACTCGAGCCGACGCGGCCCAGTCGCTGGCCAGACTCCACAGGCTGACCCACCCGCACGCCGATCTGCGAGAGGTGGGCATACGAGGTACGTGCCCCGGCGGCATGCGCGACGACGACGAGATTGCCCCAACCTCCGAGGCTCCAGCCGGCAAACGTGACACGGCCGGCTGCAGAGGCGGATACCGGCGTGCCCGAGGGGGCGGGGTAGTCGAGGCCGCCATGGAAGCGGTTGCCGCGAGGACCGAAGACGTCGGTGTAGGGGCCTGCAACGGGGGGCGCAAGAGTCACCGGGCAGGTGGGGGCGGGCGCCTTCAGGGCGGTGACCACGACCGAGCCCGCGCGCCCGTCGGCCGGAAGGCCGGCCCAGACCTGGAACTGTTTCAGGGCCCGCTCCGTGGAGACGCGGAAATAGCCGTCGAAGTTCCCGGATGGGAACCCGTGGGAGGCCAGGGCGAACTGCAGGGCGGCAACGTCCCAGCCGCGAGCGTCTGCGACGAGGATGCGCTTCCCGAGCGGAGAACGCTTCCCGAAGAGCCCGAGTGCAGCTTTCGTGCGGGGTCCGGGTACTCCGTCGACGTCGATCCGCGCGCGACGCTGGAGACGGCGGACGGCGTTGGCAGTGCTCTCACCGAGCACGCCGTCGACGGTCCCGGCGTAGAAGCCTTTCTGGCGGAGCCCGACCTGAAGCGCCGCGATCTCCGGGTCACCGGCAGCCGTCGCCGGCGCAACGAGCGTCAAGGCAAAGAGACAGATAGCGGCGGCGGCGAGAAATCGGGACATGGGAGTACCCGCCTGTCCCATCGGTGTCACGCTGCGGGCTGACCTACCCCATTCGGGGGATATCACGGCTCGCGCTTTCGCCGGAAGCCGGCGCCGCTCTGCGGCGCGCGGCTCGATTGACTGATCTAGCGCCGTCCCGCTGCTTCGATGTCTTCGAGCGGAACGGGCAAAGCCCGTTCCGCCGCCCCTAGAGTGCCTGCTCGTATCGCCGACTCACCTCTGGCCAGTTGACGACGTTCCACCACGCGGCGAGATAGTCCGGACGGCGGTTCTGGTAGCGGAGGTAGTAGGCGTGCTCCCATACGTCGATTCCGAGGATCGGCGTCCTCCCATCGGTGACCGGTGAATCCTGGTTCGGGGTGGAGGTCAACGCCAGGGAGCGGTCGTCGACGACGAGCCATGTCCACCCGCTCCCGAAGCGCTTGACGCCCCCGTCGTTCACCCCGGTCTTCAGCTCGTCGAGCCCTCCGAACGTTTCCTGAATCGCCTCCGCGAGAGCACCCTTCGGCTCCCCGCCACCGTCTGGGCTCATGATCTCCCAGAAGAGGGCGTGATTGGCGTGGCCGCCGGCGTTGTTCCGCACCGCCATCCGTTTCTCCTCGGCTACGCGGTCGAGGCTTCGCAGGATCTCCTCCACAGGACGATCGGCGAGATCGGTCCCCTCGAGGGCGGCGTTCGCGTTGTCCACGTAGGCCTGGTGATGCTTGTCGTGGTGCACGCGCATCGTCTGCTCGTCGATGTGTGGCTCGAGGGCGGCATAGTCGTACGGGAGCGGGGGCAGTTCGAACGGCATCTCTTCCTCCTCTACGGGCTCGAAGAGAGCTTAAGGGGCGCCGGCTCGTCCGCGTCGGCGAGAAAAATTACCGTGGCTATACTCGCCAGCCGCCGGGCCGTTAGCTCAGTTGGTAGAGCAGGGGACTCTTAATCCCAAGGTCGAAGGTTCGAATCCTTCACGGCCCATAGGCGAATGCCCTGGAAACTTGGCTTTGTACGCCACAGCACGCCTGATGGCCCGCGGCACGGGTCAACGCAGGGTCAACATCCCGTCCGTGCCGACCGTACCGAATCTGGAATCCGGGCCGGAGGCGCCGTATCGCGCCCCCGGACACACGAGTTCGAGTCACCACTTCGCCTTGTGGGCCTTCTTCCAGCGGTCGACGAGTGCCTTCTGATTCTTGGGCACCGAGGGCGGGATCGGGTTGTAGCCCGTGATCGGCTCCTTGCCGGTCGGCCCCTCGCGGTCGACGGTCGCTGCGAGGAGCGCGCGCCGGCGGACCGCCGGGACCTTAACCTCCCGCTTCAAGTCCTCCGGCTTCAGGCCGGGGCGCTGGCGGTAGAGCTCGTCCAACTCGAGCACGAACTTGCCCGCGGCCTTCCGTGCGTCCACGACGATCAAGTACTGGCCGGGCATCTCGCCCTTCGTCTGGATGGTGGCCGTATACGTGAACGGCTCGTTCGGGTCGCCCTTGGCGCCGGTGTGCTCGGTGAACTTGAGCTTGACCCACTTGCCCGAGGGCGTCAGCGCCCATCCGGTCATCTGCGCGCCGGGGACGGCGAACGGAGCCCGGAGCCGCGCCCTGACCTCGAGCTCGTTGCCGAGGCGGACGTGGGCATGGACGAGCGAGACGTCGAGCGAGATGTCGTCGTTGACCTCGAACCCGACGGTGCGGAAGCGTGTCCCGCCGATCCCGGCGCCGGTGACGCGGACGGTCCACTTACCCCGCTTCGGGTTGTCGATCTCCCAGAAGCCGTACGGGTACTTGCCCGAGACGCGACGACGGCCGGCACCTGCGGTGATCAGGTTTCCGTCAGGGTCGATCACCCGCACGGTGAACTGTCGCTTCGGCTCGCTCCAGAGCGCGCCGAGCGTCGCGTGCGTGCTGCCCGCCGTGATCGGCACGGTGAACTCGAAGGAGCGGCGCGTTCCGGCCGACGCGCGTCTCTTGATCTCGCCGAAGTGCCAGTCGAACGGCGCTGCCTTGTCGGCGGCGGCGCCGTCGGGGCTGGCGCCGTCGATCGGGTTGAAGGAGACGATGCCGCCGTTCTCGCGGCTCTCGCCGGCGATCTGGACGAGCGCCTCCGTGATCGCCGTCGCCGCCTCGGCCGCCGACAGATCGCCGTCGATCGGGAAGTACGTACCACCGGTCGTAGTCGCGATGTTCGTGAGGAGGACCGCGTCCTGGTCGTTGCCGAGCCCGATCGTGTACACGCGCACGCCGTTCGCGCGCAGATCCGGGAGAACATCCTCGGCCGTCTCGGACCCGGCGTTCTGGAGGCCATCGGTGAACAGGATCATCACCTGGCTCGAGGCGCGGCCGCCCGAGACAATGTTGTTCAGGCCGGCGCGCAGCGCGTCGCCGATCGCGGTCTGCCCGCCGGCGGTGATCCCGTCGACGGCCGTGTGTCGCGTGTTCCGCCAGGTCGTCTGCGCGGCCGCGCCGGACGGCACCGCCGACTTCCCGAAGGCGAGCGACGCCGACCCCGCGTAGGTCACGAGCCCGAGCTCCTCGGCGGCGTTCACGTAGTCGACCCAGAAGTTCGCGCCGACCTTGAGCTGGTCGATCTTCGCACCGAGCATGCTGCCCGAGCGGTCGAGGACGAGCATGAAGCGCTGCACGGGAATCAACTGCGTGCAGACAACGGCCGAGGCCGCTGCAGGCGCGGCCTGCGTCGGCCCACCGGCGCCCGGTGCGGCCAGGCCGTACGGGATCCCGTTGTGGTTGGCGTCGTTCGCCATGTAGGTCCAGCAGGACTGATTGCCGTTGATGTTGTTCTGGTTGTTGTCGGCGGTCGCGTTGTGGTTGCCGGCGTGGCAGAACTCGGACGGCTGCCCGTTCTGCAGGGTCGCGGTGCCGCCGGTGAAGGCCGGGAAGAACGTGTCCCAGTCCGGGAAGTCGGCGCCCGCACCGTCGGTCCAACGCGTGTAGCCAGTCCAGGCGTAGCCCTCCATGATCGACGCCTGCGTGGCGATGTTCCCGAGGCACGTCGAGCCGTTGTTGTATTCGTCACGGAGGTCGTAGAGGTAGTGGGACAGCTCGTGCGCGAGGATCGTCGGGTAGAACATGTGGTCCTGCGGCACGTCGAGCGACTCGAACGGGAACCACAGCCGCGCCCCCGTTGAGTTGGACCAGACGTCCGAGTCGAGATGGACCCAGATATCGGCGTCCTTGCCGCCCATGCTGTTCGGCGAGATCAGCATCTGCCCGATCGACAGGGCGCCGTCGGTCGAGTCGTGGATGATTCGCGAGACCCGCTCGAGCAGCTGGCACCAGAACCCCATCTCACCGGCGGCTGGCGTGAAGCGCAGTGAGACGACCAGGTTGAACTGCGAGCCTGACAGAAAACCCATAGCCCCTCCAGACGTGTCGAGGCCGCAGCAGGATGCTCTCAGGTGAGTGGCGATCATACCCCCACGCGCGCCGGCGTTTCAAGCGACCGAGCGGCGTCGGTGATACCGGCTCGGATCTTAATCCCTGCACATCCGGGGAGAGCCTGCATACCGGCGATCAGACGCGCCAGGGTGGGGTCAACGCAAGATCAACAACCGCTGGCGCTCGCACCCCCTTTGTAAAGGCGAACCTTCGAGACCGAACTGTTTACGTGGCGCTGCGGGGCGGTTGCTGGGCGCCTCCTGCGGCCCAATCCGTCCGGCCACAGGGTCGGCCGTCGACAAATCTCCTGTTGCCGGCATGCCTGATATCGGTAGATGAGCGCGGAGAAACGTCGCGTCCTTGGTCTGACGATCGTGGCCGGCACGGTCTATGCCGCCGTCGTCGAGTACCCGGAGACGCCTGTTTTCAGCGATCCGTTCGAGCGACTCGACGTGGCGCAGGGTCTCGACCCGTCAGCTCAGCTAGCAGACTTCTCGGCCCGCTTCAAGCAGGAGCTGCGACGAATCAGGCCGGCCGCGGTTGGGGTGCTTAATAGCGCGGCCGCGACGAGCTACGCGATCAGTTCGAGAAGGACGCGCAGGCCGCGAACGCGCCTCGTTTCCCGACGCTGATCGAGATGGCTCGGGCAGTCGACTCACCATTCGCGTACTCATTCGTCTACCGCGTCCTTTCTCAGAGCGGGGCACATCCGTCTCCGCACGGACTGGACTCACTGATCGAGAATCGGCCGGAGAGCGACGGAGTCTTTATCCATGGAAGGCCGAAAGAAGGGCCGACGATCGAGCCCTACTACCTGGCTGGCGCGCTGTTGTTCATCTCGCTTCGCGAAACAAGCACGCTCGTCCCGTCCTTGCCGCTGACCGCGGAACTCGACGCTTCGAGCCGGAGTTCCTCGCGCTTCGCAACGCCCTTGGTGCGGGCTAACGGGGAGGAGGAGCTCAGCCAATCCGTGCGCTGTGGCGCCGGCAGAACCCACCACTCGCCTCGGTTGACACTCCTGCTCGGTCAACGCAAGGTCAACAAGCGACCACGAGAACGCCCGAGGCGCCTCGAACTGGACTGGCTCAAACGATGCGGCTTTGGGAGGGCCGCCGAACTGCCGCCAGCCCGACAGCAACCACTCTTAATCCTAAGGTCGAAGGTTCGAATCCTTCACGGCCCACCTCGACGTCCGAACTACCTGCTTACAGGTGCCTAACAGCGCACGACTAGGCTGCGAACGTGAAAGCTCTGCGGCTGTTCCCGCTGGTCGCGCTCGTCCTCTTCCTCCCGGCCGCCGCATACTCGCCCGCAGGAGAGGCCCGGGTGGGCGCCGACTGCTCCGTCCGCTCGATCGGGCTCAGCGCACTCACCGATCTCGGAAAGAGGCGCTACCGCGGTCAGGTGGGCGGCCTCTATCCCAGCGGAGCGAACAAACCGCCGCGGCGGCACCTGCAGCGGGGCCTCGCCGCCGCGCGGCGGGTTCAGCCGATTCGAGGTCGTATCGGCTTCGTCGGACTCGGGATGTCGAACGCCATGCAGGAGTTCGCCGGCTTCACCCGTCTCGCCGGCCAAGACTCGTCGCTCAATCGGCGCCTGACGTTGGTCGAAGGCGCCGGCGGCGGCTGGGACGCAGTGCGAATGTCTCGGCCGGCGGCGAGGTTCTGGCCCGACCTCGACGGTCGGCTCAGGCGCGCCGGGCTCAGCCGCGGGCAGGTTCAGGTCGTCTGGATCAAGCAGGCGATCGCGGGGGAGGATCGCCCGTTCCCCCAGGACGCCCGCGCACTGCAGACGCATCTTCGAACGCTCGTCCGCACGCTGGGCGAACGCTTTCCGAGGCTTCAGCTCGTCTACGTCTCGAGCCGGACTTTCGGCGGCTACGCGATCACCCATCTGAACCCGGAGCCTTTCGCTTACGAAAGCGGCTTCGCAGCCAAATGGCTCGTCCAGGACAGCATCGCGGGCAAGGTGGGGCGCATCTGGGTCGGCTGGGGTCCGTACCTCTGGACGGACGGTCTGGCCGGGAGACGCGACGGCCTGACATGGACGTGCGACGACGTCCAGCAAGATGGAACGTATCCCTCGCCGGAGGGCGTCCGCAAGGTTGCACGGCTGCTCCACGACTTCTTCAAGGCTGATCCGACCACCAAGCTCTGGTACGCGCCCGCCGGCTGACCGTTTTCCGGCCCCCGTAGGCTCCAGCCCGTGAAGGTCTTCTCGATCGTCGGGAATCGGCCGCAGTTCATCAAGTCCGGGCCGATGTCGCTCGCGCTTCGCGACCGGGGAGTGGAGGAGATCGTCGTCCACACCGGGCAGCACTACGACCGAGAGCTCTCGGAGATCTTCTTCTCGGAGCTCGACCTGTCCCGGCCGGCCTACGAGCTCGACCTCCGCACCGCGGATCCAACCAGGATCGAGGACGCTCTCGCCGAGCCGATCGCCACCGAGCAGCCGGACTGGGTGCTGGTGTACGGGGACACGAACTCCACGCTCGCGGGAGCCAGAGCTGCGGGAGACACGTCAGTCGCGCACGTGGAGGCCGGGCTCCGAAGTGGCGATCTGGAGATGCCCGAGGAGCGAAATCGCATCGAGGTCGACCGCCGCTCCGCGCTGCTGCTCACCCCGGACGAGCGGTCGAAGGACGTGCTGGAAACGGAAGCCGTCTCCGGCCGAATCGAGGTCGTCGGCGACGTGATGGCGGACGCGAATCGCCGTTTCGCGCCGATTGCCCGCGAACACTCGACGATCCTTCAGGAGCTGCGCCTCGAACCCGGCGCCTATGCCGTCGCCACCGTGCACCGGGAGGCAAACGTTCGCCCCGGCCGGCTCGGGCACATCCTCGAGGGCTTGTCCCGAGTAAGCGGGCCGGTGATCTTTCCCGCGCACCCCCGGGCACGCGAAGTCATTGCAAGTAACAGACTGTTACTTGGAACGAATCTCGCCCTCGTCGCTCCACAGGGGTACCTGGACTTCGCAGCCCTCGCCTCTCAGGCCAGGGTGATCCTCACCGACTCGGGGGGCCTCCAGAAGGAGGCGTACTGGTACGGCGTCCCCTGCGTGACTCTCCGTCCTTCGACGGAGTGGAAGGACACGGTGGAGCTCGGCGCGAACACTCTCGTCGACGACGATCCCGAGGCGATTGCCGAGGCAGCGGCGAAGGTGCGCATCTCCGCCGAGCGCCCGCCGCTCTACGGCGACGGGCACGCCGCCGAACGCATCGCTGACTTGCTCGTTAGCCTTTGACAATGCTTGAAGAGCGAACACAGCCCCAGGCGCCCGGAGAGCCGGAGACGCAGACCTGGGACGCCGCAGTCGTCGGCGCGGGCTACGTCGGGGTGCCCCTTGCGCACACGCTCGGATCCGCGGGCCGCTCCGTGATCCTGATCGATGTCTCGGAGCAGGTCGTCGACGGACTGAACCGAGGCGAGAGCCACATCGTGGACGTGCCCTCCGAGCAGCTCGCGCCGCTCGTCGAGAGTGGCCGGATCCGAGCGACGACCGACTACGACGTCCTCCGAAATGCGGACGCGGTGCTGATCGCGCTTCCCACGCCGCTCTCGAAGCAACGCGAGCCCGATCTCTCGATCGTGATCGGGGCCGCCGAGCAGATCGCCGCCAGGCTCAAACGCGGGCACCTCGTGATCCTCGAGTCGACGACCTACCCACGGACGACGCGGGACATCATCCGGCCGATCCTCGAACGGAGCGGGCTCGAGGCCGGCCGCGACTTCAGCCTCGCGTACTCGCCGGAGCGCGTCGACCCGGGCAACAGGGCGTGGACGACGAAAACGGTCCCGAAGGTGGTCGGCGGAGTCACCCCCGAATGCACCGAGCGCGCGGCCAGGCTCTACGAGGGCGCCGTCGACACCGTCCACCGCGTTTCGACGCCGGAGGCGGCGGAGCTGACGAAGCTCCTGGAGAACATCTTTCGCTCGGTCAACATCGCGCTCGTCAACGAGCTTGCGCAGCTCTGCGAGCGGATGGAGATCGACGTCTGGGAGGTGATCGAGGCTGCGGCCACGAAGCCCTTCGGCTTCATGAGCTTTCAGCCGGGACCGGGCCTCGGCGGCCACTGCATCCCGATCGACCCCTTCTACCTGACCTGGAAGGCGCGCGAATACGACTTCGCGACCGAGTTCATCGAGCTTGCCGGGAAGGTGAACGAGAACATGCCGTACTACTGCCGCTCGCTCGTCTCGCAGGCGCTGAACCACGGTCGCCAGCGCTCGCTGAGCGGCTCGAAGGTGCTCGTGCTCGGCGTCGCCTACAAGGCTGACATCGGCGACACGCGCGAGTCGCCCGCGATCAAGCTGATCGAGCTGCTGCGAACCGCGGGGGCCGAGGTCGCCTACCACGATCCCTTCGTCCCACAGCTCTGCGAGGCCGAGCTGTCGTCGGTCGACCTCGATCCAGAGGCTCACGACTGCGTCGTGATCGTGACCGCCCACTCCCAGCTCGACTACGCCGACCTCGTCAGGCGCTCCCACGTCGTCGTCGATCTACGGAACGCGACCGGCAAGGAAGGGCGGGCGAATCCGAAGGTCTGGACGCTGTGATCCGGGTCGGCCTCGCCGGGCTCGGCTATTGGGGCCCGAACCTGGCACGCAACTTCGACGACCTCTCTGACCTCGTCTGGCTCTGCGACCTCTCGACAGACCTTCTCGAACGGTTCGGTGCGCGCTATCCGAACGCGAGGACAACAGCACGTTTCGAGGACCTGCTCGAGGACGAATCCCTGCAGGCCATCGTGGTCGCGACGCCTGTCACGACTCACTTCGACCTCGCGCGCCAGGCGCTCGCAGCCGGCAAGCACGTGTTCGTCGAGAAGCCGCCCGCACTCTCGGCGAGCGAAGCCGACGAGCTCGTCGCCCTGGCCGAGGAGCACGACCTCGTTTTGCTCCCGGGGCATCTCCTTCTCTACCACCCAGCGGTCGCCAAGATGAAGGCGCTGATCGACTCCGGCGAGCTCGGCGACATCCGGTACCTCTATGGGAACCGCCAGAACCTCGGCCAGATCCGGATCGACGAGAACGCACTCTGGTCGCTCGGCGTCCACGACCTCTCCGTGATCCTCCATCTCCTCGGAGAGGAGCCGATCGAGGTCTGGGCCCGAGGCGAGTCGTTCATCCACAAGGGTGTCGAGGACGTCGTGTTCTGTTACCTCCGCTTCCCGTCCGGGGTCGTCGCGCACATGCATCTGTCATGGCTCGACCCGCACAAGATGCGGAAGATGACCGTGGTCGGCTCCAAGAAGATGGCCGTCTTCGACGACATGGAGCTCGAGCGGAAGGTGACCGTCTACGACAAAGGAACCGAGCAGCGGGCCGAGAGCTATGGGGAGTGGCGGACCCGGACGGGCGACATCTACATCCCGAAGATCCCGAACGACGAGCCTCTGCGCCTGGAGTGCCGACACTTCCTCTCGCTGGCCGCCGGTGACGGCGACCAGATGACGGCGGCGCGCGAGGGAGCAGTAGTCGTGCGCGTGCTCGAGCAGCTGCAAGCCTCCCTCGAGCGAGCGCCGGTCTGAGCTTCCAGACCGGACAGAACGTCGTCGTCTACCCCGGCACCGTCATCGGGGAGAGCTGCCAGATCGGCGACAACGTCGTGCTCGGCAAGCAGCCTGCGCTCTCCCCGCGCTCGACAGCGCCACGGGACGAGCTGCCGCCGCTCGAGCTCGGCGAAGGCACGATCGTCTCGGCCGGCGCGATCGTGTTCGCGGGGACGAAGATCGGCGCTCGGGTCATCCTTGGCGACCAGAGCTGCGTGCGGGAACGGTGCGAGCTCGGCGACGACGTCGTGGTCGGTCGTGGATCGCTCGTCGAGAACGACACGACGATCGGTGCGCGGACGAAGATCCAGGCGAACGCCTACGTGACCGCCTACTCCACCCTCGAGGAGGACGTGTTCATCGCGCCGTGCGTGGCGACGACGAACGACAACTTCATGGGGCGGACCGAAGAGCGGCATGCCCTGCGCAAGGGCCCGACGATCCGCCGTGGAGCTCGAATAGGCGGCGGCGCCGTGATCCTCCCCGGAATCGAGATCGGCGAGGAGGCGTTCGTCGGCGCGGGAGCGATCGTGACCCGCAACGTCCCAGCCAGGGCCGTGGTCGTCGGCAGCCCCGCGCGGCAGATCCGCGAAGTCCCGGAGGATGAGCTGCTCGGGCAGCCCTAGCGCCGAACGATGCGGAGGAGGTAGGGCGTCGCGCCCGGCCCCGCGATCTTGACCTGCAGGTAGTAGACGCCCGCCTTCCGCGCGCGATAGCGGACGACCTCCACACCACTGGCGCCTGCCACCGGTCGTGATCCGGCGACGGCCAGCGACCTCACGTCGTCCACACGACGCGTTCCCGGTCTCCAGAGGACGACGTCGACGGCGGCATCCGCCTGGCTGAGCGTCGCCACCAAGCGGCCACGGCGCCGCAGACGAATGGCGTAGACGTCGTTCGGGTCGTCCCAGAAGTCGAGCGAGGCCGGAAGGTTGACCGTTTTCCTGCGAACCCGGGCTGCATGGCTTCCGGCGTCGTCGTTGGTCTCGAATTGGTCCACCGTCGCAAAGCGACCTGCGTGATCCACTGCTGCGGCGACGTCCAGCCGGCCCCAACCGCTCGTTGCGTCACGGCCCTCGGTACAACGGCGGCAGCCGGTCGCCGGGGTCATGTCGGTCGACGTTCGCTCGATCAGGCTGACGATCTGGCCCGCGCGCAGACCAGGCCAGGATGCGCGCACGAGCACCGCGCCGGCCGAAACGACGGCTGCCGCGAATGAGGTCCCCTGCGCGCGGCGATACTCGGAAGGCCCGCACTCCGAGTACCCCTGCGCATCACAACTCGGGTTCAGGGCCGTGAGCCCCCGCGGCAGTGTCGAGAAGAGCTCGTCACCCGGTGCCGCGATGTCGTTGTAGATCGGATCTCGATTGGAGAAGGCCGGGACCGACCCGTCCCGCGCCATCGCGCTGACGCCGAGGACGTGGGGCAGCGCAGCCGGGTAGCTTGCGTAGCGCCATGGCTGCTCGGGGGCCTGGTCGCCGTTCCCGACGGCTGCCACGACGATGACGCCCTTCCGTACGGCGTACTCGACCGCGCTCGCCTCCAGCCGGGAGAAGCCGTCTCGCGATGCGTCCTGTGGATCGCGAATGCCACCGAGACTGAGGTTGATCACCCGGGCATGGTTGTCCACCGCCCAGCGGATCGCACGAGCCTCGGCCTCGAGCGGAACGACCCCGTCGGAGCGCACGACCTTCGCCACGAGCAGCTGGGCGGGGAACGCCATGCCGGCGATCCCCTCGTCATTGTTCAGCGACGCCGCGATCAGACCGGCGATGAACGTCCCGTGGCCCTGCAGATCCGTCCGAGCCGACCCGCCGACGAAGCTGCGGGCGGCGGCAATCCTTCCTGCCGGAAACTCGGGGTGCCCCGCGTCGATTCCCGAGTCGATGACAGCGACCCGCATTCCCGGCAGCGTCGGCCGCTGTGCCCAGGCCCGGAACGCATTGACGGCCTGGAGGTGCCACTGGCGGGGGGCCAGAGGGTCGTTGGGAGTGAACGCGAGCCTGCGACCGCGGCCCTCGAGCCGCTCCACGTACGCCACGCCGGGAAGCCGCGCTATCCCGCGGGCGCCGCGTGCCTCGAGGACGAAGGCGAACGGCGCCAAGGGCTCGACCGTCCCGCCGGTCCGCCATTCGACGGCCGCACCGAGCCGTTCGACATTCGCGCCCGGTGCAACACCGACGGCGAAGCGGGCCGCGTCCGCACCGGCGGGGAGCGCCAGCGCGAGGGCCGCGGCGGCGAAAACAGGCCTCACGGAGCCACCACCAGCGCCGGGCTGGTGCCTGCCACGAGGCCGCGACCCGGAGATGCGACCACAGCTCGGTAGCTGCCCGGCTGAACATCGACCCGTGCCGAAAAGGTGCCGCCTTCGACGATCGTCGTCTTCGCAACCGTTCGCCAGGACTGGCCGGCGAGTCGCTGAAGCTCCACCGCTGCTCCCACGATCCCGGGTTTCACGACGCCGTTCAACTCCATGAGGTCGACCGCGGGGTTCAGCCGCACCTGTGGTGCGACCCCCAGGCGGATAGCAGCCGTTCGGACGGCGCCGGCGGCGACGCGATACTCGGCCGTCGCCGTCGGGCGGACGGCAACGGCGAACGTCCCGTCACGAGCAGGCTTCGGCGTGGCAACGCCTCGCCACCCGGAGGGGCCGCGGTGCTCGAGCGCAACCCGTTCGAGGCCGCGGGCGATTCCCGCCAGGCGGGTGGTGGTGCCGAAGACGTGAGGTTTCGTCGGCGTCGGCAGTGCGAGAACTCCTACGCGGAACCAGGACGACCGGAGGTCGAGCTCTCGCCGGAGGTCCCCTCCGCGCGCCGAGCCCTCTCCACGGGATCCCATGCCGATCACGGTGTCGACGCGCGACGAAGCGTTCACCGTTGTCCTGACATCGAGCAAGCGGCCGGGAACTTTGAGCACCCGCCGCAGCCGCGCGGCGGGAACGGCGATCGGGCCCCAGGTGTGATGCGGAGAGATCGAGTCGTACGGATCGTCCACCGCGACGAGGTAGGGCGTCGGCTTCGAGCCGGGCCAGACGTCGGCGACGGAGGCCGTGCGCCCCCCCGAGGTCGAGTGAAAATAGGCGATCACGAGTCGCGTTCCGTGCATGAGCACCTCACCGGCCGTCTCGTCGACCGCGGCGTTCGTCGACTCCTCCTCCTCGTCGATCCCGCGGTAGACCTGGCTTCTCACGTCGGGGAAGAGATCGAACGCCCCGCCCGTCTTCTTCGTGGCGAGCGCATAGGAGCGAGCCGCCACCGCCTGGGCCTTCAGGACCTCGGCGGGCCAGTGGTCGGGGACCTCGGCGGGGACCACGCCGTACAGGTACTGCTCCAGGCCGACGACGTTGATTGCTCGAAGCCTGCGACCGGTGACGTCCACCTGGATCGCCCCACGGTACGGACGCCCGAATCTCAGTGGCTCGTTGCCCGGGAGAAAGACAAGCGGCCCCTCGAGCGCTTTCGATTTCTTCATCCCCTTCGCCTTGAGCTTCAGTCCCGGGCCGAAGACGTGCTTGCCGGCGTCCAGCGCACGGGTCTTCCCGGTCGCATCGCGGACACGGAACGGCGCCTCGGAGGAGATCGTCAACGACGGCTTGCTCCCCGCAAGCAGGACTCGAACCTTTGCGACTGGCGCACCGCCGATCGTGGTACCACGGTAGTAGTGCCCGAGGATCCGGCGATAGTCGTAGCCGCGGCGTGCCAGGCCATGGGCTCCCCACTGGCTCATCCCGACTCCGTGGCCCCAGCCGCGGCCCGTGATCACGAAGACAGGGTCGCCGGCCCGCATGGCAGGCGTCTCCTGCCTCCCTCGCTGGGGTCTGGCCAGGGCGAGGCCCACCACGAGGAGCGCAGCGAGGACGCCGGCTATGAGGGCGAGGCCGCGAGACATGATCGTGAGTGACCCGAGTTCCGTGGAACTCCGTCTGAGGCTAGCGGATCCCTCTACGGATCCCAGTGACGCAAACGGTTTCCTAACACGGCAAGTTTCTCCTGCACCTCACCGGGAAAACTCTTGCCGTGACGTCTCGCTCCGACATCCTTCCGCCTCGATACCGGGACGCGGAACACATCGCTCGCGGGGGAATGGGCGATGTCTACCGCGCGACCGACACCGATCTCGGGCGCACCGTGGCCGTCAAGGTCCTGGGCGATCGCTACTCGGGCGACGAAGGCGTCCGCGAGCGCTTCAAGCGTGAGGCGCTCGCGGCAGCGCGGCTCTCCGGCACTCCGAACATCGTCACGATCTTCGACGTCGGGGAGTGGAAGGAGAGCCCCTATATCGTCATGGAGTTCCTCGAGGGCGGTTCCCTGGAAGACCTCCTGAAGGCGGGCGGCGCTCAAGACCCCGCCGACGTCCTGCGGTGGCTGTCTCAGACGGCAACCGCGCTCGATGCTGCTCACGAGGCGGGAATCGTCCACCGGGACGTCAAGCCCGGCAACATCCTGCTCGACGCTCGCGGGGAAGTGCGTGTCGCGGACTTCGGCGTTGCGAGCGCTTTCGGCCTCGACTCGATGACGATGGCGGGAACGGTGCTCGGAACCGCCGGCTATCTCTCGCCGGAGCAGGCGCGCGGCGAGCGGGCGACCCCGGCGAGCGACCGTTATGCGCTCGGCGTCGTCGCTTTCGAACTGCTGACCGGCGAAAGGCCATTTGCTTCCGAGACCCCGACCGCAGAGGCCGCGGCGCACGTTCACGCACCGATCCCTTCGCTCTGCGACCGGGCGGACGTGCCGTGCGAACTCGACCCGGTCTTGCGGCGCGGACTGGCAAAAGATCCGGCTGACCGCTATGCGAGCTCGGCGGACTTCGTCGTCGCGCTGAGGGAGGGACTCGCCACCGCCGCGGGCGCCACCGGACAGATCGCGGCGGTGCGGGAAGCGACCTACGCTGCGCCGTCCCCTCGGCCGCAGAGAGGTCGGCCGAACGCGGCCGTGTGGATCGGCCTCGCCCTCCTGGCGCTCCTGGCACTCGGCGGCGGGCTTGCCGTGGCCGGGGTAATCGGTGGGGACGATGACAAGCCCTCGGCCCAGACGGTGGTCAAAACCCTCACGCGGGTGACCACAGAGGAGGGCAAGCCGACGACGACCGAGCGGCGCGTCACCGTCACGGCGCCGGCGCCCGCTCCTCCCCCCTCGCCGCCGCCAACCGCGACGACAGCTCCGGCAACGACCGGGGCCGCCCCGTCCGGCGGAAGTGGAGTGCAGCTCACCGATCAGTCGACGGCGCTTCTTCGTCAGGGGAAGTGGGCCGAGGCGGAGGCCGTCGCCCGACGCGCGGTCGACGCGCTCAGCGGGTCGGGCGAGCTCTACGAGGCGTATGCGAATTACAACCTCGGGCGAGCACTCGTCGAGCAAGACCGATGCGACGAGGCGCTTCCCCACCTTGCCCTCTCGGAGCAGATCCAGGGCAGCAGAAGCGAGATTCGGGACGCGCGCGCCAAGTGTGCCTAAGCTAGGCCGATGCGAATTCTCGTCACCGGCGCGGCCGGATTCATCGGCTCGAACTTCGTCCACTACTGGCTGGAGCGCCATCCCGGCGACGAGGTGATCGCGCTCGATCTGCTGACGTACGCCGGCAACCGAGCGAACCTCGAGGACGTCGAGGAGCCAATCACGTTCGTCGAGGGCGACATCGCGGACGCCGATCTGGGTCGGCGCCTGTTCGAAGATCACGGCGCCGACGTCGTCGTTAATTTCGCCGCCGAGTCCCACAACAGCCTTGCCGTCGTCGACCCGAGCCGTTTCTTCCGCACGAACGTGATCGGAACTCAGACGCTGCTGGACGCCGCTCGCCAGACCGGAACGGTCAAGCGGTTCCATCATGTCTCGACTTGCGAGGTCTACGGCGATCTCGCGCTGGACACGGACGAGGTGTTCACGGAAGACTCTCCGTACGAGCCACGGACGCCGTACAACGCCTCGAAGGCCGGTGCCGACCACGCCGTGCGCGCGTACCACGAGACCTATGGGCTCCCGATCTCGATTACGAACTGCTCGAACAACTACGGGCCGTACCAGTTCCCGGAGAAGGTGATCCCGCTCTTCGTGACCAACGCGCTGGACGACAAGCCGCTGCCGATGTACGCGTCGACGCAGAACAAACGCGAGTGGCTGCACGTCCGCGATCACTGCCGCGCGATCGAACTCGTCCTCCAGTCGAACAAAGTGGGCGAGACGTACAACGTCGGATCAGGAGTCGAGGCCTCGATCGAAGAGATCGCCGACCTCGTCCTGAAACACACCGCCAAGCCGCACTCGCTGAAGACGATCGTCCCGGACCGGCCGGGCCACGACCGCCGCTACCTCCTCGACTCGTCGAAGCTGCGCCGGGAGCTCGGCTGGGAGCCGGAGATCGGCTGGGAGGACGGCCTGCGTGAGACCGTGGAGTGGTATGCGGCGAACCGCGAGTGGTGGGAGCCGCTCCGCGATCGCGCCCCGGTCGAGGAAACTGCCTGGCGCTAACCGCGCAAGCGCTCGAGACAGGCGCGTAGCCCCTCGCGCCAGTGAGGCAGCTGCGGCGCCCGCGGGCGCTCGCTCCGAAGCACCGAGTACGCCGGCCGGGGAGCGGGCGCGCCGAAGTCCGCAGCCGTAATGCGCCGAACCCGGCAATCCAGGTCTGCCTCCTCGAAGATCGCCTCCGCGAAGTCGGCCCAGGTGCAATTCCCCTCGGCCGCCACATGCCAGACGCCGCCCGAGAGGTCTGAAAGCTGCCGGGTCGCCTCCGCGAGATGACCGACGTACGTGGGCGATCCGCGCTGATCGTCGACGACGGAAACCTCCGCGCGCTCGGCGCCCAGACGCAGCATCGTCCTCACGAAGTTGCTGCCGCTCCAGCCGAAGAGCCAGGAAGAGCGGACGATCCACCCCTCGCCGATCTCCTGCTCCCCCTCGAGCTTCGTTCGGCCGTAGACGGAGAGGGGGCCTGTAGGGTCGGACTCGACGTAGGGCTCCCGCTTCCGGCCGTCGAAGACGTAGTCGGTCGAGTAGTAGACGACCGGCGAGCCGAGCTCGACGACGTTGCGTGTCCCGAGCACGTTCGCACGCCGCGCCCCCTCGGGGTCCCCCTCTGCGTCGTCCACCTTCGTCCAGGCCCCCGCATGGAGGACCAGCTCCGGACGCTCGTCGAGCGGATATGGATCGGCCACGTCCCACTCGCGCCGCGTAAGGGCTCGGGCGCCCGGGAACACCTCCGCCAGCGCCGAGCCGAGCTGGCCGCCGGCGCCGGTGATGAGCCTCAAGGCTTGTTGGCGCCGTTTGCCCGGACGAAGTCGTTGACCGCGTAGTACGCGTCGATCGACTCGCCCGCGTCGCCCCAGAACCCCTCGAGAACGTCGTACTCCATCGTTCCGCGATCGATGAACCAGTTGTTGACGTCCGTGATCTCGAGCTCTCCGCGGCCCGACGGCGCGAGCTCGGGAATGATCTCGAAGACAGCCGACTCGTAGAAGTAGATGCCGGTCACGGCGAAGTTGCTCGGCGGCTCGGCGGGCTTCTCCAGGATCCTCACGACACGGTCACCGTCGAGCTGCGGGACGCCGAGGTGGCGAAGGTGCTCGGGATCGTTTTCCGGCGAGAGGAGGATTCGCGCGCCTGTGCCCTGGTCGCGGAAGTTGCTCACCGCGTGCGCGATCGAGTTCTCGAGCACGTTGTCGGCCAGCATCACGACGATCGGATCACCCCCGGCGAACCGCTCGGCCAGCCCCAAGGCCTCCGCGATGCCCCCTGCCCGCTCCTGATACGCGTATGACAGGCGGTCGATTCCCCATTCATGGCCGTTGCCGAGGAGCCTCAGGAATTCCCCGGCGTGCGTGCCGCCGGTCACGACCATCAGCTCGCGGATGTCGCAGTCGACGAGCGCTTCGATGGCATAGGTGACCATCGGGCGATCGTAGATCGGAAGCAGGTGCTTGTTCGTGATCCGCGTCAGCGGATGAAGTCGGGTTCCGCTGCCGCCGGCGAGGATGACTCCTTTCATGGCCGCGCGATGGTACTCCCCGGGGCACAGCGGGTAGGTTGAGGGCGATGAGCGACCACGAAGACGAACGGATCGTCGAGCCCGAAGCCGGCGTGATGTCGGGCGACGACGACGTTCTGAGCCAGCCGGCTCCGCCGCTCGACCCGTACACGCCCGAGCCCGGCCCCGGTCCGGGCGAGCAGCGCGCATTCAACGTCCTGCGCTGGGCCTGGATACCGGTCATCTTCGCCGTCCTGCTGATCGTCGTCGCGCTCTTTCGTTAGGGGTTAGCGCCCCGGGGCAGAGACGGGGAGACAGCCCGTCGAGGCTACGATTGAAGGGCCCGATGCCACGCAGGAGAGACTTGAAGGACGAGATCGACGAGCTGTTCGCAGACCTCTGGCAGGTCTCGCGGCTCACCGGCGTGCGGCGAGGATTTCGACCCGCTCTCGATTGCTTCCGCACCGACGACCCGGCGGCCTTCACCGTCGTGGTCGACATTGCAGGCGTGGCGGCGGAGCGGGTCAGGGTCACGACTGCCGACCGCACTCTCGTGATCGCGGGCGAGCGGCGGCGCGAGGACTGTGGCGGCCGCAGCTACCAGCACATGGAGATCGAGCATGGGGCATTCGAGCGGATCGTGCAGCTCCCCGACGACGCAGACCCCCGCGAGGCCCACGCGAGCTACGAGCACGGGCTCCTCCGCATCGTGATTCCGATCGCAACACGCGCGTCACGGATCGGCCCGGTGCCGATCGAATTCAAGAGGGACGCATGACCGACATCGAGTTCGAGCCCACGGAGATCGCCGACAGCGACGAGGTCGCCCTTCCGCCGTCGCTCGCCGTCCTTCCGCTGAAGGAGACGGTCGTGTTCCCCGACTCGGCGACCCCGCTGGCGATCGGCCAGGAGCGTTCGGTGCGGCTGATCGACGACGTCGTGGCAAAGGACCGGTTACTCGCGCTCGTGACGGTCAAGACACCCGACATCGACGAGCCCGGGTGGGACGACCTCTACGCGGTCGGTACAGCCGCGATCGTCCACAAGCTGATCAAGGTCCCCGACGGGACACTCCGCATCCTCGTCCAGGGAGTCAAGCGGATCCGCCTCGACAAGCCGCTCGAGGACGCCCCCTACCTGGTCGGCGCCTTCAGCGAACTGCCCGACCTGCTCGTCGAGACGCCCGAGCTCGAGGCACTCCGGCGCAACGTGCAGATGCTGTACGGGCGCATCGTCGGCCTCGTCCCCTACCTCCCGGCCGAGCTCGAGCTCGCCGCCGCGAACGTCGACGACCCGAGCGCGCTCTCACACCTCGTCGCTTCGACACTCCGGCTCAAGACAGACGAGAAGCAGCGGCTGCTCGAGCTTCCCGACGTCGAGGAGCGCCTCCGTGAGATCTCGAAGGTCATGAACCGCGAGCTCGAAGTCTTCGAGCTCGGGACGAAGATCCAGTCACAGGTTCAGTCGGAGCTCGAGAAGGGTCAGCGCGAGTACTTCTTGCGCCAGCAGCTGAAAGCGATCCAGGAGGAGCTCGGCGAGGGCGACCCCGAGCAAGCCGAGTTTCGCGAGCTGCAGGAGCGAGTCGCGGCAGTCGAGCTTCCCGAGGACATTCGCAAAGCGGTGGACCGCGAGGTCGGGCGGCTCGAGCGTCTCCCCTCGGCCGCCGCCGAGTACGGCGTCATCCGCACCTACCTCGAATGGATCCTTTCTCTCCCGTGGACGCAGACGACCGAGGACAATCTGGATCTCGACCACGCTCGAGCGGTCCTCGACGAGGATCATTACGACCTCGAGAAAGTCAAGGACCGCATCATCGAGTACCTCGCAGTTGCCAAGCTGCGCGGCGACGTCTCCGGGTCGATCCTGTGCTTCGTGGGCCCTCCGGGGGTCGGCAAGACGTCGCTCGGCCAGTCGATCGCACGGACGCTCGGGCGGAAGTTCGTCCGCATCTCCGTCGGAGGGGTGCGCGACGAGGCGGAGATCCGTGGCCACCGGCGCACATATATCGGCGCGATGCCCGGCTCCATCATCCGCGCCCTGCGAGACGCCGAGGCGCGAAACCCGGTGTTTCTCATCGACGAGATCGACAAGATGGGTGCCGACTACCGCGGCGACCCCGCCAGCGCGATGCTCGAGTTGCTCGACCCGGAGCAGCACTCCACGTTCCGCGACCACTACCTCGATCTCCCGTTCGACCTCACGAAGGTTCTCTTCGTCTGCACCGCGAACCAGGTCGAGACGATTCCGGCGCCGCTCCTCGACCGGATGGACGTAATTCATCTCTCGGGCTATACCGAGGACGAGAAACTCGGAATCGCCCGCCGCTACCTCGCCCCGAAGCAGGTCGAGGCGCACGGGTTGAAGGATTCTCAGGCGTCGTTCACGGAGGGCGGGCTCCGAACGGTGATCCGCGAGTACACGCGGGAGGCCGGTGTTCGGAACCTGGAGCGGCAGATCGCTGCGCTCTGTCGAAAAGCAGCCCTTCGAGTCGCCGAGGGAAAGGCGCGCGGAACCGCGAGGATCGACGAGCGGCGCGTCCGCAGCTGGCTCGGCCCCCGCCGCTTCGCCGGCGAGGTGCGCAAACGGACATCCGATCCCGGCGTCGCCACCGGCCTCGCTGTCACCGCCACGGGCGGCGACATCCTCTTCATCGAGGCGAGCGCGTACCCGGGCCGAGGACGACTGAAGGTGACCGGACAGCTCGGCGAGGTGATGCAGGAGTCCGCCCAGGCCGCGCACTCCTGGGTTCGCTCGCACGCGGAAGAGCTCGCCCTCCCTCCGGAGTGGTTCGCGGAGCACGACATCCACGTGCACGTCCCGGCCGGAGCGGTGCCGAAGGACGGCCCCTCCGCCGGAGTGACGATGGTGACCGCGATCGTCTCGCTGATCAGCGCGAGACCGGTCTCGGAGGATGTGGCCATGACCGGCGAGGTGACGCTGTCCGGGCAGGTCCTGGGAGTCGGCGGGGTGCGCGAGAAGGTTCTCGCAGCGCAACGGGCCGGAATCGACCGGGTCGTCGTCCCCCGTGAGAACGAGCCTGACCTCGCGGAGCTCCCGGCCGAGACCCGGAAGGAGATCGAGTTCGTCCTGGCGGACACGGTCGACGAAGTGCTGGCCGCCGCGCTGGACGGAGCAAAGCCCTCGCAGGCCTCCCGGCAAGTAGGATCGCCTGAGCGCAAGGCCGCTCTACCAGCGTAGTTTCGCGTTTGCGTCAGGCTCCGCGCGGGTACCGGCCGAGGCAAAAGCGACTGAAAGGACGGCCGCCTACATGGCCAAGGCAAAGGACAGAGTCTCTGACATGAGGCCCTACGTCAGACGCGCGATCCAGGATGAGGAGGTTCGAGAGAACGTCAAGAGCGCGATCGCGGCAGCCCGAGAGATCTACGGCGAGTTGCTCGGCGGACGGAGCACGACCGCCGTCGCCGCGCGAGTCGCGACCGACAAGGACATTCAGAACAACCTCAAGGAAGCGATCGAGGATCTTCGCAAGGCCTCGGATCGCATCCAGGGCAAGAAGGAGCACTCGACGCGGAACTCCACGCTGCTCATCGCGGGGATCGCGCTCGGGATCCTCTTCAACCCCATGACCGGATCGCAGACCCGACAGTGGATCTCGACGAAACTGCTCGGCGACGACGAGAGTACTTCGGGCAGCTCGAACAACGATCGCTAGACAC
>JACDAN010000016.1 GCA_013695385.1 Actinomycetota bacterium
CTCGTGCTCCGCGAGCGCGTGTCGCGCTGGCGCCTTGCCGGCGCGGCACTCGTCGCCGCCGGTGTCGCGATCCTTGGAGGTGCGTGACAGCAAGACCTGACCCCGGCAAACATGGCTGGGGTCAGGTCCTGGACCGCGGCGGCGCCTACTTGAGCCAGGCGTTGACCTTTCCGGGATTCGCCTTGACCCACTGCTCCGCTGCCTTCTCCGGCTTCATCTTCTTGCCGGCGATGAGGTTGGCGACGAAGTTCTGGTCGGCGGACGTCCACTTCCACTTCTTGACGAACGTGAGTGCCGGCGAGCCGCTCGTCGCGAACTTCTTCGAGATGAGCTTGTCGAGGCCGTAGGACGGGTACTCGCACGCGTACGTCTTCGGATCCCCGCCCTGCTTCTCGTCGTCCTGGCAGCCCTTGAAGCGTGCGGGCAGCGCGACTCGATAGAGGTCGTACTGTGCGTTCAGGTACTGCGGGTCGTACCAGTAGAAGAGCACGGGCTTCTTCTGCTTGTACAGCTGGCTCCAGCGAGCCACCTGTGCAGGCTCGGCGCCCGCGACCACATGCTTGAGGTTGAGCCCGAGCCCCTTGATCAGCGCCCTGTCCTTCTGCACGTAGGAAGGATCGCCGCCGAGGAACATCCCCTGCGAGCCCGACTCGGGAGACTTGAACACGGCCTCCTTGCCCTTGAGTCCCCTCCACGTCTTGAACGCCGGGTACTGCTTGAGCAGGTAGCGGGGGATGTACCAGCCGATCACCCCGGTGATCCCGTTCGAGCCGATGATGCGAACTGACCCGTCCTTGAGGTACGGCTGAGCTTGCTTCGTCGCCGTGTTGTCCCAGTCCTCTAGAGCGACGTCGACCTTGCCGTCCCGCATGGCCTGGAAATACGGCGGGCCCTCGGTAACCTGCGTGAGCTTCACCTTGCAGCCGAGCCGCTTCTCGAGCACGTACTTCGCCACGTATGTGTTCGCCGTCGAGCCTGCCCACGACTGCTCGTTGATGACGACGGTGCCGCAGCTCTGTACGCCTCCGCCGAAAGCGCTCCCCGACATGGCGAGCGCGGTTACTGCGACGAGCGCGAGGCCGACCAGGCCGACACGACCTTGCCAGCCACCACGAACCGACATCCGATCCTCCTTCTCGTTGTGTGCATCAGTGCCTTTCATGCGATGCCCTCCTTCCTCGATCGGCGTGTTCCCTGCGTGACGCGGTCGAGAGCGATTCCCAGAGCGAGGATCGCGACCGAGGCGATCACACCCTGCCCGAACTGCCCGCGGACGAGGCCCTGTGCGACCTCGTAGCCGAGGCCGCCCGAACCGACGAGCCCGCCGATCACCACCAAGGCGAGCACCATGATGATCGCCTGGTTGACGCCGAGCATCACGGCGTCACCGGCGAGGGGAAGCTTGACCTTCGTCAGCACCTGCCGCCTCGAGGCCCCGAACGCGCTCGCGGCCTCGACCGACGTCGGAGCCACGTCCCGCACGCCCCGCTCGACGAGCCGCAGCGTGACGGGGAACGCGTACAGAACGCCGGCCACGCTCCCCGGCACGATCGAGACCGGCATCAGGTAGATGAACGGGATGATGTAGACGAGCTGCGGGAGCGTCTGCAGCAAGTCGTTGACAGGCCTCATCACCTTCGAGAAGCGGTTGCTCTCGGCGGCCAGAACGCCCAGGACGACCCCGATCGCGACGGCGATCGCAGTGGCCACGAGCACCTGGGACAGCGTGTCCATCGCGAGCGCCCAGATACCCGTGAACCCGATGGAGCCGAGCATGGCGAGCGTCGTGAGCGCCGGCCTGAGTCCACTCACGACGAACGCGATCGCGGTCAGCCCGGCGACGGTCGTGAACCAGGGGGCCTCCATCAGGAACTCCTGAAGCGGGAGCAGGAGCTGCTGGAGGATGAAGATGCCCACCCGCTCGGTGATCGCGAAGACCCAGGTAGTGGGGTCTTGCACGTAGTCGAGGACGACCTGGATCTTCGTTAGCAGCCATTCCTCGATCGTCGCCGTGTGTGGCGGATTCCCCGCCTCGTCCGGGTAGGCGCCGGCGGCACCGAAGGCTTTCGAGATGCCGACGCCGGCCACGATCGTCCCGACGATCGCCAGCGTCTGGAGGCGTAATCTGCGCTTCCTCGTCTCGTCAAGATGCCGGTGCGCCGGATCCGTCTGCTCGGCGATCGCCTCGGTCGAGCGGTCGAGGGCCATCGCGATGATCACGATCGCGAGCCCGGCGAGGATTGCCAGAGCCGGGTTGGAGTAGAGGCCGCTCGTGACGACCGCCCCCAGGCCTCCTCCGCCGATCAGGCCCGCGATCACGACCATCGAGAGCGCGAAGAGGATCGTCTGGTTGACGCCCAGCAAGATCATGCGTCGGGCGAGCGGGAGCTGCACCTTCCCGATCAGTTGCATTCGGGTGGCACCCATCGACGTGGCAGCCTCGACCGTACTGACCGGCACTCCCCGGACCCCAAGAGCCGTAATGCGGATGGCCGGCGGGATCGCGTAGATCATCGTCGAGACGACTGCGGCGGCCGGCCCGATCGAGAAGAGGATCGCAACCGGCATCAGGTACGCGAACGCGGGGACGATCTGCATCGCATCGAGTACAGGCGCGATCGCCCGGCGGAACCCGGCGGAGCGGCCGGCGGCGACTCCCAGCGGGATCCCGACGAGGAGGGACAGCCCGACGGACACGAGCATGAGAGCCAGTGTCTGCATGCTTTCCTCCCAGAGGCCGGTCAGTGCGAAAGCCGCGAACGCGAACAGCATGATCGTCGCTGCGCGAAGGCCGCCGAAGCGGAAAATGAGCGCCACGCCCGCGACGGTCGTCCCAACCCACGTCAGCCAGAGCAGCAGCCGGTTGAACCACTCCACCAGGTGGTCGATCGCCGAGCTGAAGCCCTCGAAGACCGTGAAGACGATCGACTGGTCTTCCTTGCCGCGCTCGGTGAGGAGCCAGACCTGGAAGTCATCGAGATGCAGAGACAGCGAGTTCCAGACGAGGTCGTTCGGCCAGGGATACTCGATCGCCCAGGCCCGGTAGGCGACGTACATCAGCGCCACGATTCCCGTGACTTGGACGAGCCTCCCCCGCCACCAGTGCCGATGGACGACGATCGGTGCAGGAGTGACCGTCTCGGCGACCGAAGCCATCGTCAGTCGCCTCTCTCGTCGGCGATCGCCTGAAGCACCGTGGCCCGGTCGACGATGCCGACGACTCGACCGTCCTCGACGGCGCACACGGGCTTCTCACCCGCGGCGAGCGCCGGCAAGGCTCTGCGCACTGTCGTCGTGACGTCGAGCTTCGGCCCGTCGGTGGAATCCTCGGGGACGGGCTCGCGCATGACCCAGCGCAGCGTGAGCACATGGCTCTTCGGGATGTCGCGCGTGAAGTTCGCGACGTACTCGTCCGCCGGCGAGCCGACCAGCTCCTCCGGCGTGCCGAGCTGCACGATCTGACCGTCACGCATGATCGCGATCCGGTCGCCCAGCCTCAGCGCCTCGGGCAGATCGTGCGTGATGAAGATCATGGTCTTCTCCGTCTCGACCTGGAGACGACAGATCTCGTCCTGCATGTCCCGCCGGATCAGCGGGTCGAGCGCGCTGAAAGGCTCGTCGTAGAGCATCACCTTCGGGTCGACCGCGAAGGCCCGCGCCACGCCGACGCGCTGCTGCATGCCCCCGGAAAGCTGGTCGGGGAACGAGCTCTCGCTCTCCTCGAGCCCGACGAGGCGCAGCATCTCTCGCGCGCGGGCGAGGCGCTCGTTGCGTTGGACGCCCTGCACCTCGAGCCCGAACGCCATGTTCTCGATCACGGTCCGGTGCGCGAGCAACCCGAAGTGCTGGAAGACCATCGAGACCATGTGGCGGCGCAGCTGGCGCAGCTCGGCCGGGCTCGCCGCTGTGACTTCCATCCCTGCGATCAGGATCCGGCCGGCCGTCGGCTCGATCAACCGGATCAGCGTGCGGGCGAGGGTCGACTTGCCCGAGCCGGAGAGGCCCATGACGACGAACACCTCGCCGGGCCACACCCGTATCGACACGTCGCGAACGGCGATCACACAGCCCGTCTGCGCGCGCAGCTCGGCGCGTGAGAGCTCGGCGGCAGGGGTGCCGATGATCCGGTCCTCGCGCCGTCCGAAGATCTTCCAGACCCCATCGGCCCGGATCAGCGGCTCGCCGGTGCGATCGACGCGGTCGCCGGGCCAGTCCGGCACGAGGAGCACGGGCGCGAGGGCCTCAGAAGAGCCCAAGGGTGCGACCGTCCTCGTCGATGTCGACGTTGAACGCAGCCGGCGCGGCCCCGAGGCCGGGCATCGTTTGCATGTCACCGCAGAGCGCCACCAGCCAACCCGCTCCGGTATAGGCGCGCACGTCGCGAACGGTGACCGTGAAGCCGGTCGGCGCGTTCGTGAGCGTCGCGTCGTGCGCGAGCGAGAGGTGGGTCTTGGCCATGCAGATCGGCAGCTCGTGGAGCCCCGCGGCCGTGAAAGACTCGATCTTGTCGCGTGCGGTCTTCAGGAGGAAGATGCCGTCCGCGCCGTAGGCGCGCCGCGCGATCGCCGCGATCTTCTCCTCGATCGAAGCCGAAAGCGGATAGAGATAGTCGAAGGAGGAGGGCTCGTCGGCCGCGGCGACGACCGCCTCCGCAAGCGCTGCAGCGCCCTCGCCCCCGCTCTCGAAGCCGTCGTTCACCTCGGCCGCGTACGCGCCCTCGGCGAGCGCGAGCTCACGCACCAACTCGACCTCATCGTGCGTATCGCCGGGGAACCGGTTGACCGCGACGACGGCGTTCAGACCGAACTCGCGGACGATCCCGAGATGCCGGGCGAGGTTGGCCGCTCCTAGCTCGATCGCGGCGACCCCACCCGCGGGGTCGCCGCCGTGGTGCTTGAGCGCCTTCACGGTCGCCACCAGGACGACCGCGTTCGGGCGCAGCCGGCCGGCGCGGCAGACGATGTCGAAGAACTTCTCCATGCCCATGTCCGAGCCGAAGCCGCTCTCCGTGACGACATAGTCGCCGAGCTTGAGCGCCACCCGGTCCGCGACGACCGAGTTGTTGCCGTGCGCGATATTCGCGAAGGGGCCGCAGTGGATGAACGCCGGCTGGCCCTCGAGCGTCTGGACGAGATTCGGCTTGATCGTCTCCTTGAGCAGCACCGTCATCGCACCGGCTGCCCGCAGATCCTCGGCCGTGACGGGCTTCCCCTCGAAGGAGGCCGCGACCGTGATCGCGCCCAGGCGCTCGCGGAGGTCGTGCAGATCCCGTGCCACCGCGACGATCGCCATCACCTCGGAGGCAGCCGTGATGTCGAAGCCGGTCTGGCGCACGTAGCCGTTCGCACGACCCCCGAGACCGACCGTGATGTCCCGCAGGGCGCGGTCGTTGATGTCGACGCAGCGCCGCCAGCTGACCGAGAGCGGGTCGATCCCGAGCTCGTTGCCGTGCAGGATGTGGGCCTCGAGCAAGGCGGCGAGCAGGTTGTTCGCAGCCCCGATCGCGTGGATGTCGCCGGTGAAATGGAGATTGAGGTCCTCCATCGGTACGACCTGTGCGAAGCCACCGCCCGCGGCGCCGCCCTTGATCCCGAACACCGGCCCGAGCGAAGCCTCCCGCAGGCAAAGCACGGGCTTGCGACCGATATGCCCGAGTCCCTGGGTCAGCGCCACGGACGTTGTCGTCTTTCCCTCGCCCGCCGGCGTCGGCGTGATCGCCGTGACGTCGATCAGCCTGCCGTCGGAGCGGTCGGCCAGCCGGTCGAGCACGGATAGGTCGATCTTCGCCTTGTACCTCCCGTAGAGCTCCACCTCCTCCGGCTCGAGGCCCGCCTCCGCGGCGATCTCCCCCACGGGGCGAAGCCGCGCGCTTTGTGCGATCTCGAGAGAGGAGGGGGTATGCGTCGCCAAGCTACTACTCTGAGGGCTGTTGCTGTCTTCGCACCGTGTTGCATGAAATACTCGCGGCGCTCTGTATATATCACCGCCTGCAGCGCCCTTGCAGCGCCGCGGCGAGCCGAAACCGAGAGAGGCGATCGTCAGATGAGGCGCAAGGGATTTGACGCGGGATGACGGAGCTTCCGTCCTCCGCGCGCGCCGTCGTGATCGGGGCCGGCATCGTCGGCAACAGTCTCGTGTACCACCTCGCACGGCTCGGCTGGCGCGACCTCGTGCTGCTCGAGAAGGGTGCGCTGCCGAACCCGGGCGGCTCCACCGGGCACGCCTCCAACTTCATCTTCCCCGTCGACCACTCGAAGGAGATGAC
>JACDAN010000019.1 GCA_013695385.1 Actinomycetota bacterium
GGCGCCAGCCCCTCGTCATGCCGGACGGGGACCTGTGGCTCGTCGGCAACGGCGAGATATACAACCACGACGAGGTGGCCTCGAGAATCGGGGGGGCGGAGTACTCGAGCCGCTCTGACAACGAGGTCGCGCTGCACCTCCTCGCCAACCGCGGGCCCGAGGCGCTTGGTGAGCTCGAGGGCATGTTCGCCCTGCTCACGGCCGGGCCGGATGGCAGCTTCATGGCTGCCCGCGACCCGGTGGGCATCAAGCCGCTCTACTGGGCGCGCGCAGACGGGCGGGTGCAGTTCGCCTCCGAGATGGCCGCGTTCGACGCCGAGTTGCAAGCGCTCGTCGAGGTCTTCCCCCCGGGTCACTACTGGATGCCGGAGGCGGGACTCGAGCGCTTCGCCGAGGCCGTTCCCCAGAGGAGAGAGGAGCCCGCGGCGGAGGCGACCGTCGAGCGGGAGCGGGAACAGACGCGCCAGGTGCTGATCGCCTCCGTGAAACGGCAGATGATGGGCGACGTGCCGGTGGGAGTCTTCCTCTCGGGCGGGCTCGACTCGACGCTGGTGGCTGCTATAGCCGCGCGCCGGCTGGCCGAGCGCGAGGAGCGCCTGCAGACCTTCGCCGTCGGCACCGAGGGGAGCCCGGACCTGCTGGCGGCCCGTGTCGCCGCCGAGCACCTGGGCACAGAGCACCACGAGCGGATCTACACGGCGCAGGAGGCGCTCGACGCCGTGCCGGCTGTGGTGCGCGCCATCGAGCACTTCGACCCCTCGCTCGTGCGCAGTGCCGTTCCGAACTTCTTCCTGGCCGAGATGACCGCCCGCCACGTGAAGGTCGTGCTCACGGGTGAGGGGGCGGACGAGCTGTTCGCCGGCTACGAGTACCTGCGCGACTTCAGCGACCCGGAGCGGCTGCACGCCGAGATCACCCGCACCGTCGAGGGGCTGCACAACCTCAACCTCCAGCGCTGCGATCGCGTGACCATGGCCCACGGGTTGGAGGCCCGCGTTCCGTTCCTCGACCGCCAGGTCATCGAATTCGCCCTAAGCCTCCCGGCGAAGAGCAAGCTCGCCGGCCCCGACCAGCCCGAGAAGCGGCTGCTGCGCGAGGCCTTCTCGGGCTGGCTGCCCGACGAGCTCCTCTGGCGCAAGAAGTCGGAGTTCGGCGACGGCAGCGGTGCGGCATCGGTGCTGACCGCGGCGATGGAGGACATGGTCGGTGAGGTCGAGCTCGAACGCGAGCGCGACACCCTCGATCCGCCGCTGCGCACCCGCGAGGAGCTCGCCTACTTCCGCATCTTCAAAGACCACCTGCCGGGAGTGAGGCCGGAGCACACGGTCGGTCGCTTCGCCACGGCCTGACCGCCCTACAGCCGCGGTGATGTCGTAGCCAGTGGCCGACCGACCGAGATCGCGGCGATCGAGCCGACGCTCTCGGTCCTGTCGATCCGGGAGACCATCCGCGGCGTCCGCCGATCGGCTTGGACGAGCGCTCGCACGACATCCTCGTTGAAGGCGGCGGTGAATCCGCGGGACGCCGCGTCGCCTCCGGCGAGGAGTGCGTGGACTCGGTCCCACGGGATCTCGAGCAAGTCTGCCCGCTCCCGCGCGAGGCACTCCGCGATGCTCGGCTCCGGGCCGAGCACGCCGAGGTGCGTCACGGCGCGGCCGGGTCCCGCAAGCCGCAGGCGCCGTGCCTGGCGCCCCCGACGGATCGTCGTCTCGATCGCTCCGCGGATCACGATGTAGAGGGCGCCGGGAACCTCTCCGCTGCTGCAGATAACGACTCCTCGGGGTGCGTGCAACCGTCGCAGGCCGCCCACGATGGTCGCGATCTCCGGGTCAGCCAGGCGCGAGAAGAACAGCGTTTCTTTCAGGTACCCGCTATCGCCGGGCTCGGGAGGCGACTCCTGCAGAGTTTGGGGCCTCGGGACGGCGGGCTCAGCCTCCCCGCCCAGCGCATTCGAGATCGCCGCGTATCGATCCCGCAGGCGCCCTAGCGCCACGTCCCCGATGCAGCGGATGAAGTCGAGCGAATCGCGTCGAGGATCGGCTCGCAGCACCTCGAACGCGGTCCGCTCGAGCGACCAGCCACAGGTTTCCTCGATGGCCGTCGCCGTCGCGTTGCGGATGCCGGAGCCCATCAGGGACAGCTCTCCCAGGACCGACCCGGGCCCGAGCAGGGCAAGCGTCCTCGACTCGTTCGGGGTCTGCCGCGCCGCCTGCACGCACCCCGACTCGATGATGTACATCTGGTCCCCACGATCGCCCTCGCGGAAGAGGACGGACCCTGCGGGCGCCGTGAACGGGTGCATCACGCGAGCCAGGTGGTCTCGCTCGCGCCCGGGGATCCCGGCGAACAGGGGAATCGACGACAGCAGCGCGGCCACCCCCACGCTCACGCCTCCAGCTCCCGCGTCTCGAGCTCGATTCCATCGTGTCCGCTGCTCACGACGAGCATCGAGTACTCGGGTGCCTCGACCCATTGAGTCCGATCGCTCGTCAAAGGCTCGGACGCGATGCAGACGGAGCGGCCGTCCGGATCCGGGGCGCACCAGAGCGTCGTGAAGTCGAACTCACGCTCACGTGCGAAGAACGAGTCGTCGTCCGGGTACCAGCCGTAGTCGAATGTGAAGCGCGTCGCGACGATCGAGCGGCCATCGCTGACGATCAGGTTCACTGGCGACTGGGTCGCGATCCCGTGCCGTTCCCGCACATCGCGCATGACCCCGAGCGCCTGAAGAATCGCATCGGCGAGCTCATCGGGCTCCGCCGGGCCGAAGGGATCGGCAAGCTGGGACAGCATGAGCGCGTAGAACCACTCGGTGTCGTTCATACCATCGATCAGCCGGG
>JACDAN010000040.1 GCA_013695385.1 Actinomycetota bacterium
ACGTCCTGCGGGGTCTGCGCGAGCCTGAGCTGACGCTCTTCTCGTAACGGATCGCGCTCCTTTCGGAACCTCTCCGGAACGACCTAGGGCGGCCCGGAGGCCGCCCTACGAATCTCGATCGAGGTCCTGCTAGCGGACCTGAACCGTGGTCGGCACGTCGGCATCCTTGCTCGACGATGCCGACGTCTGGGAGCCGGAGGTCATGTCGTCCTTCATCCGCTCGGCCTCCTGCTTGCCCTGCTGGATGTCCTGCTTGACCTGATCCTTCTGCTCTTGACCCTTCTGGTAGGCGCCTTCGAGCATGCGGGCGGCGACGTCGCGGCCGCCGAGGCCGAAGGCGAGAGCGGCGCCCAGCGCGATTGCGCCGAGCAGCAGCGTGTACGTCGTCACGACGATGTCGTGGGCGATCTTCAGCTGCTCGAGGATCATGAAGTTCGCGATCGTCATGACGAGGATCGGGGCGGCGGTCGCGATGATCCGGCCGGTGGGGGTGTCGCCCATCAGCTTGGTCGCGAGGGTGGCCACACCGGCCGAGATCGCACCTGCGATCAGGAAGATCGCGAAGGCGGCGAGCACGTTCGGCAGGTAACCCCAGACGGTGCCCACGAACGCCGACAGCGCCTCGATCCCGAGCGCATCCGCGGCCATGGACGCAAACGCCAGGAAGATCACCCAGAAGGCGATCCGGCCGACCAGGCGGGAGGGGCTCGTCGCGATCTTGCGCACCCACTCCCCGACACCGCCCGAGAGCAGCTGCCGGTCGAGCCCCGCCTTGGTCAGCAGCGAGGTCAGGACCCCGCCCACCACCTTGGCGATCACGTATCCGAGGATGAGAATGACGATCGCGCCGATCAGGGCCGGAATCCACGCAAAGAACACGTTGAACCCCCGCTCGACGCTGTCGCCGATTGCTGCGTACAGCACTGTGCACTACCTCCTAATGGACAAATATTCGACAGGCTGTTCCTACCCGGGCGCCGAAGACCAAAACAAGCCTTTAGGGTGAGTCTGTGAGCGCGCCCGACCACCACGACGATGCAGCTCTCGAGCGTCCTGCGAAGGAGGCGGCACGGGGCCGAAGCAATCGCACGCCGCTGCTCGTCATCGGAGGCGTGGGCGGGACGATCGCCGTCGTCGCAGGGATCCTGATCACGATCCTGCTGCTGGTCTGGTGGCTGCTGTAGCCCCGACCAGGTAGTCGCTTCCGTTCTTTCCAGCCTCCCCTTTATGGGGATGGGGCGCGGGCTCGGCCGTTCCGACGTCTTCAGGGCGTGAGAACTGCGGTATTTCCTCTCCGCCCAGGTCTCTCCCGGCTCGTCCGGGCGAGTGCTGCAAGCGGAGCCCACCCTGTCGTGCGGAGGGGGGCGTTCGCACGCTCTGGCCTGCTAGCCCGGAGCGGCCCGTTCCTCGGTGCGATGGCGCTCGCGCTGGCCGTCCTGCCGCTTCCGCCGGGCGGTGACCGCCCGAACGAGATCGGGCTCGCAATCGGCCTCACACTCTTGATCGTCGCGACGGTCGCGATTGCTCCCTGGCAGCACCTCCCTCGCTTCGCGGAGGTCGTGCCGCCGCTCGCGTACTTCGTCGTCATCGCTCTCCTGCGCGAGAGCCAGGGAGGCGCGTTGTCCGGGTACTCCGCCCTCGCGATGCTCCCGGTGTTCTGGCTCGCGCTCTATGGAACGCGCGGACATCTCGCCGTCGGCATCGCAGGCGTCGCGTCGATGTTCTTCGCCCCGCTGCTCCTGCTCGGCCCGCCCGACTACCCCGCGGCGGAATGGCGGCGCGCGATTCTCTGGATCTGCGTTGCGCCGATCGTCGGCTTCACCGTCCAGGCGCTCGTCGCCGAGCTCCGCACCAGGGCGGAGGAGACACGTCTCGCGCTCGCCAACATCGAGTCCGTCGCGACCACGCTCCGGGAGATCGGCGCGAGCACGGATCCAGACGCCGTGCGCAAATCTGTCTGTACGTCGGCACGCGAGATCAGCTCGGCCGACGTCGTCCAGCTCCTGGAGCCGGACGACGAGGGGCGGCTTACGCTCACCTCTCTCGTCGGGATGCGGATCCCGCGTGCGGGAGAGGAGGCCGGTGGTGGCCTCGCCTACATGTCGTGCAAGCCCGTCTTCCTGCGGGATGCTTCGCACGGAGTCAAACACGGGGTCCGTTCCATGCACTTCGAACCAGTTCTGCGCAACGACGAAGTCGTCGCGGTGCTCGTGCTCGGCTGGGCCCAGACCGTGAAGGAGCTTCCGATGCGCGTCGAGTCGGGGATGCGGATGCTCGCAGCCGAGGCGGCGATCGCCCTCGACCGCGCTCGCCTGCTGGCCCAACTGGAGGCGACCGCCCGCACGGACGATCTCACCGGTCTCCCGAATCGCCGGGCCTGGGAGGAGCAGATCCCGCGCGAGCTCGCACGAGCCGCGAGGGATGCACGGCCGGTCTGCGTGGCGATGCTCGATCTCGACAGCTTCAAGAGCTTCAACGACGACCGCGGACACCAGGCCGGCGACCGGCTGCTCAAGCAGGCTGCTGCGGCCTGGACGGGCAACCTCCGGGCGAGCGACATGCTCGCCCGCTACGGAGGCGAGGAGTTCAGCCTGCTGCTCCCCGGCTGCACGATCACCGACGCCGAGGCGTTCGTCGAACGCCTCCGCTCCGTGATGCCGGACGGGGAAACGGTCTCCGCGGGAATCGCAGCCTGGGACGAGACGGAGGACGCGGAGTCGCTCCTCGGCCGTGCGGACAAAGCGCTCTACGCGGCCAAGCGCGAGGGCCGCGACAGGCTCGTCATCGCCTAGGTCTCTAGCTCCGGGGCGGTCGTAGGACCGCGAAGGGATCGGTGACCTCCAGCTCGCCCGAGCGGAACCGGAAGAGCGCTGCGGGTCTTCCCCCGGCCCTGCCGGGCTCGCGCCGCGAGCCCGTCGTCTCGAGAACACCGCGGCGCACGAGGACACGGTGGAGATTCGTCGCCGAGACCTCGTGGCCGAGCGCCGCGGCGTAGACCTCCCGGAGGTCGGACAGGGTGAAGGTCTGCGGCGCGAGCGCGAAGCCGGCATTCGTGTACGAGAGCTTCGCGCGGAGGCGCGCGACCCCGGATCGCACGATCTCGCCGTGGTCGAAAGCCGACGACGGGAGGCGATCCACTCGGTGCCAGCGCGTGTCCTCCGGGACCGCCGGATCCAGGTCGATCGGAACGAGCCCGAGGTGGGCGGTGGCCAGCTCCCACGAGCGGGGATTCCGTCGTGGGTCGCTCCGGGTCTCGAGCTGCTCCAGGTGGGCGACCTCGCGGACGTCGACCTTCTCGGCGAGGTGGTGGCGGATCGATTCCTCGAGCGTCTGACCCGGCTCGAGAAAGCCGCCCGGGAGCGCCCACCGGCCCGGATGCGGCGGACGTGCCCGCTTCCACATCAATACGCGAAGCGCGGACTCGCGGACCTGGAGGATGACCGCAAGGGTGACGTGCAGCGGGGCGGCTCGGGTAGACTTCGCCACCAGGTTTGAGACTATCAGGCGAAAACCTCCGGCTCGGTTCGTTGTCCTGTGCCGTCGCGCTGTTGCTGGCGGCATGCGGAGGCGATGACCCGGCCGCGACCGAACAGGCCGCATCGTCGAAGAAGAGCGAGTTCAGGATCGCGCTCGTCACCGACGTCGGCCAACTGAACGACCGTGGCTTCAACCAGCTCGCCTACGAGGGGCTCAAGCGGGCCGAAAAGGAGCTAGGGGTCCAGATTCGCGTGGCGCAGTCCAACTCGCCCGCCGACTACATCCCGAACCACACGAGCCTCAGCCGTCAGGGATTCGACCTCGTGATCGGCGTAGGCTTCTCCCAGGGAGACGCTGTCGACGCCACGGCGGCAAAGCTTCCCGACGGCCGCTTCGCGATCGTGGACGTTGACCAGCAGGGGTTGAAGAACAAGCCGGAGAACGTCGTCGGGCTGCTCTTCCGCGAGCAGGAGGTGGGCTACCTCGCCGGCTACCTCGCCGGGCTCTCCGAGAAGCGCCGGCCAGGGGCGGACGTCGTCTCCTCCGTCGGCGGCTTCAAGGAGCCCCCGGTCGACCGCTTCATCGCCGGCTACCAGGCCGGAGCGAAGGAAGCGGCGCCGGGCATCAAGACCCTGAACGGCTACTCGCAGACCTGGGACGACCAGGCGAAATGCAAGGAGGTCGCCCTGGGCCAGATCGCGCGCGGCGCGGGCGTCGTCTTCCAGGTTGCCGGTGGCTGCGGTTTGGGCGCGCTCGACGCTGCCAGCGAGCGGGACGTCTGGGGAATCGGCGTCGACGCCGACCAGTCGTTCCTCGGCCGCCACGTGATGACGAGCGCGCTCAAGCGCGTCGACGAAGCCGTGTTCCGGACGATCAAGTCCGTCGTGGACGGCACCTGGGAGGGCGGGAAGAGCATCACGTTCGGTCTTGAGGACGACGGCGTGGGCCTCGGAAAGATCAGCCCAGAGGTGCCGCAGGCCGACCGGGACGCCCTGGATCAGGTCCGAAGACGACTTCGGGTGGGCGAGATCAGCGTGCCCACGTCGCTTCGCTGAGGCGTTGCGGCGGGGCGGGCTTTGCTCGCCCCGCGCGTGGATCTTCCCGGGTTGAACGAGGTGAACCCGACGCCCGTGCCGCGCTGGGCGCAGCCCGGCCCGGCTTCAGATCAGCCGCCCGCGACGGCTGCGATCACTCGCAGCTCACTTACGCCGGCTAGCGGCGTCTCGAGACCCTCGAGGCCGCGGGTGTCCTCTCCGTCCACGTAGACGTTGACCAGACGCCGGAGCTCGCCGTGTTCGTCGATCAGCAGGTCCGATACGGGGAGCTGCCGGAGGGCCCCGCCCACCGTCTCCGCCTCGACCTCGAAGGTTCCCTGCCCGCCCGCCTGCACCGCAAGCAGCGACGGGATACGGACTACGACCACTCTCCGACCTCGACCGAGAGAACGGGCGGCAGCTGGCGCGCGACCTCCGTCCACGAGTCGCCCTCACTGGAGGAAGCGAACACGGAACCGCTCTGCGTGCCGAAATAGACCCCCGCTGGATCGTTCCGGTCCGAGGCGAAGCCCTCGCGCATCACCGCGCCCCAGGCGGGCTCGGGCAGGCCGTTGGAGGCCAGCTCCCAGCTTGCGCCGCCGTCTGCCGTTCGGTAGACGCCGAGGCGGCCGTCGCTCGTGACCCGGTTCTCCGCGCCCTCCTCGGGGATCACGTAGGCGACATCCGGGTCGCGCGGGTGGATCGCCAGCGGAAAGCCGAAGCCACTCGGAAGCCCGTTCCCCTCGAGCCTCTCCCAGTTGTCGCCCCGGTCGTCGGATCGGTAGACGCCGCAATGGTTCTGCTGCCAGAGCCGGTCCTGCCGCGCGGGGTGAAGGAGGAGCTTGTGCACGCACTGCCCGAGCTCCGGGAAGGGGTCTGGCATGAAATCGGCGGCGACGTCCTTGTTGCGCGGCACCCACGTTTCTCCGCCGTCCTCCGTCCGGAAGGTGCCCGCGGCCGAGATCGCGATGAACATCTTCTTCGGATCGGCGGGATCGATCTGCACGGAGTGGCAACACATGCCGCCGGCCCCCGGCTGCCAGCGGTCCCGCGTCGGGTGCTCTAGGAGACCTCGCACCGGCTCCCAGGATTCGCCCCTGTCGTCGGAGCGGAAGAGAATTCCGGGCGTCGCTCCCAGCCACAGCGTGTCCGGCTCGCTCTCGTGACCCGGCTCCACGTGCCAGACCTCCTCGAGCTTGAGCTCGCTGTCCTCCGGCAGCAGCAGCCCCTCCGACCGCTCCCAGGTCTCGCCGAGGTCGCTCGAGCGGTGAGAGGTGCCGCCGTAGACCCAGTTGTTCGCCGCGACATGGAGGTCGCCGTGCCGAGGGTCCTGGACTGCGTGGAACACCGACCAGCCAGTGAGGAGTGGCCCCTCCAGGTCCCATTTGCCGCGAGCGTCGTCGCCCCGGATGAGAAACAGTCCCTTCCTCGTTCCACAAAGCAGAAGCACGCCCATGGGCCGTTAGCCTAAGCATCCAAAGGAGAAAGCGCAGAATGTCGAAGCTGAGTGAGGATCAAGCCAAGCTCTTCGAGGAGCCGTACTTCGCGGTGGCCGCGACGATCAGGGAGGACGGGTCACCGCAGCAGACCGTCGTCTGGGTGGATTACGACCTCGAGAGCGTCGTGTTCAACACTGCAGAGGGCCGAGCGAAGCCGCGGTACATCCGGCAGAACCCCGTCGTCGGCGTGCATGTGATGGACCCGGCCGACCCGTTCAAGTGGGTCTCGGTCTCGGGCCCCGCGGAGATGACGACCGAGGGCGCGGACGAGCACATCGACAAGATGGCGAAAAAATACATGGGCGTCGACTCGTACCCGTACCGCGCCGAGGGCGAGGAGCGCGTGATCGTCCGTGTCCGGCCGGAGCGGATCGCAAGCTCTGGATTCGACGGCGGCTAGTTGCTAGAGCTCCGGGAGGTCGGGCCGCGGGACGGCCTCCAGAACGAGGAGCGTGCGCTCCCGCCCGAGACGCGGGCCGAGCTCGTGAGGCGGCTCGCCTCGGTGGGTCTCCGCCGGATCGAGGCTGCGAGCTTCGTTAGCCCGGAGCGTGTGCCGCAGATGGCCGAGGCGGAAGAGGTCGTCGCAGGTCTCGAGCGGCGTGAGGGCGTGATTCACGCGGGCCTCGCGCTCAACGAGCGCGGGTACGAGCGGCTTCGCGACACCGATCTCGGCGAGGTCTCCTTTGCGGTGGCTGCAACGGAGACGTTCTCGCAGCGGAACGCGGGGGCCTCGGTGGACGCCGCCCTCGGGGACGCGGAGCGGATTGCCGGCCGCGCCCGGCGGGACGGCATCCGCGTCAGCCTCACGGTCTCGGTTGCCTTCGGGTGCCCGTTCGAGGGTGCGGTCGATCCGGACCGGATCGTGGAGATCGCAGAGCGGCTCTTGGGCCTCGAGCCGGTCGAGATCGTCCTCGCCGACACGATCGGCGTGGCGACCCCGACGGAGGTTCGGCGGCTCCTCGAGCGGGTCAAGGGCCTCGGCGTACCCGTGGGCGGCCACTTTCACAACACCCGGAACACGGGGTACGCAAACGCGTACGCGGCACTCGAGGCCGGTGCCGCCCTGCTCGACGCCTCGGTCGGCGGCCTCGGAGGCTGCCCCTTCGCTCCGAGGGCGACGGGGAACATCGCCACGGAGGACCTCGTCTACCTCCTGGAGGGCGAGGGCGTCGAGACAGGGATCGACCTCGACGCGCTGATTGCGATCTCCAGGTGGCTCGAAGAGCTGCTCGGCAAGGAGCTCGAGGGCTACCTCTACCGCGTCGGCGTCAGCTAGTCGGGCGGAAGCAAGCCGAGGCTCTCCTCGGCACTGAGGCCGGGCGAGTCGTCCTGGTCGTCCCGCGGTTCGGCCTCGACGTCGGCGGGGGACGCGTGCGTCTCGGAGACGTCGGGCGCCAGCAGATCGTCGGAGTGGTCACGCATATGGTGCGTTCGACGTCGGCCCTCTGGGCGCAGGGAGCGGCATCGGCAAGGTCTTCCGCGGAGGAGAAGTGTTCGTGGGAGAGCGTGGGGTCAGTGGTGCGTAGTTCGTCCAGCCGTCGCTCTCAGAGCCCGTCAGACCGAAGCCTCCGAAAAAGAGCGCGAGCAGGGCGAGGAGCAAGCTCACGCCGCTAGCGTAGCCTCGTGAACCGCCTGGCGGAAGAGACGAGCCCCTACCTTCTCCAGCACGTCGAGAACCCCGTCGACTGGTACCCGTGGGGGGAAGAGGCGTTCGCGCGAGCGCGGGCCGAGGACAAGCCGGTCCTCCTCTCGATCGGCTACTCCGCCTGCCACTGGTGCCACGTCATGGAGCACGAGTCGTTCGAAGACGATGAGACCGCCGAGTTGATGAACGAGCGGTTCGTGAGCGTGAAGGTCGACCGGGAGGAGCGGCCCGACGTCGACGCGCTCTACATGGACGCCGTGGTCGCCTTGACCGGACACGGCGGCTGGCCGATGACCGTCTTCCTGACCGCCGAGGGGGAGCCGTTCTTCGGCGGCACGTACTACCCACCGGAGCCGCGCCACGGAATGCCGGCCTTTCGCGACGTGCTCGTGGCGATCGCCGATCTCTACCGGGATCAGCGCGGCGCTGCAGCGGCGTCGGCAGCGCAGCTGGTGGAGGCGCTGGGCGCCACCAGCGCCGTCCGGCCTTCGACCGATCCGCTGACCGACGGTCTCCTCGGAGACGCCGCGCGCGCGCTCCGCCGCGAGTTCGATTCGGCGTGGGGTGGGTGGGGCGGGGCGCCGAAGTTCCCGCCGGCTTCCACGCTCGAGTTTCTCCTTCGGATGCACCTTCGCGGCGACGAGGAGGCGCTGCCGATGGTTGCGAAGACGCTCGACGCCATGGCCGCCGGCGGCATGTACGACCTGCTCGGCGGCGGCTTCCACCGCTACTCCGTGGACCGCACCTGGCTCGTGCCGCACTTCGAGAAGATGCTCTACGACAACGCCCTGCTCGTCCCGGTCTACCTCCACGCCTGGGTCGTGACCGGGGAGGAGCGGTACCGCCGGGTGGTCGAGGAGACGCTCGACTACGTCCTTCGCGAGCTGGCGTTGCCGGAAGGCGGTCTGGCCTCCGCGCAGGACGCGGACACGGAGGGCGTCGAGGGGCTGACGTTCACCTGGACGCCGGACGAGGGCGCCCCCGAGAATCTGCTTCAGCCGTTCGAGGACGGGCGGTTCATCATCCGGGGCGAGCTCGACGAGGAGCTACGGCACCGTTTGTGGAGGATCCGCGAGCAGCGGCCGAAACCGGCGCGCGACGACAAGGCGATCGCCTCCTGGAACGGGCTCGCGCTCGCCGCGCTCGCCGAGGCCGGCCGGCGCCTCGGGCGGGCGGACTACGTCGACGCCGCTCGCGCCGTCGGCGAATTCCTTCTCGATGCCCTCTCCGACGAGGAGGGTCGGCTGCTCCGGAGCTATCGGGGAGGGCGGGCGAAGACGACCGGGTTCCTCGAGGACTACGCGGACGTCGGTAACGGTCTCTACGAGCTGCATGTTGCTACGGGCGAGCTGCGCTGGCTGGAGGAGGCGAGCCGACTGGCCCGGCTCGCGGTCGAGCTGTTCGGCGACGAGGAGCGTGGGGGCTTCTTCCTTACGCCGGCCCACGGCGAGCGGCTGATCGCGCGGCAGAAGACCTTCGACGATCACCCGACGCCGTCGGGGAACTCGATGCTCGCCTACGTCCTGCTCAAGCTCGCGCGGATCTACGGTGACGACGAGCTCGAGCGCCGTGCGGTCGGCGTCTTCCGACTGATCCACGCCGCACTCGGACGCGCGCCACAGGCCTTCGGCCACGCGCTCTGCGCGCTCGACCTCTACTTCTCCCCGCCAAGGGAGATCGCCATCGTCGGGCCGGCCGACAGCGACGTCGCCCGTGCGGCTCTCGAGCCGTTCAGCCCCAACACCGTGGTCGCGATCGGCCCGACGGACGCAATCGCCCTGCTCGAGGGGAAGACTCTGGTGAACGGAAGGCCGGCCGTATACCTCTGCGAGCGCTTCGCCTGTCAGGCTCCTGCAACGGAGCCCGAAAACCTTTCCAGGACGCTTACAAACCTCTAACGGCAATTGCTCGTTGTAGGTCGTGGATGGCGAGCATACGGCCGGGGGCGTGGGGGGTCCTTGCGGCATCGTTCGCGGTGCTGGCGCTCTCGGCCGCGCTCGCCTCTTCTTTCGATCGAGGTGAGGCCGCGGCGGCTTCTCCCTCAGCTCCCCAGCAGACTCAGACCCGTCCCAATGTCCTCGTCCTGATGACGGACGATCAGACCGTCGAGTCGGTCAGGGTGATGGCGAACGTGAATGCGCTGCTGGCCGCCCGCGGGACGACCTTCACCAACAGCTTCTCCTCGTTCCCGCTCTGCTGCCCGTCGCGGACGACGTTCATCACCGGCCAGTACGGCCACAACCACACGATCATGGGCAATGCTCCACCGACGGGCGGATACGACAAGCTCGCACCGACGCACTCCAACACGCTCCCGGCCTGGCTCCGGCAGGCCGGGTACCACACCGTCCACCTCGGCAAGTACCTCAACGGCTACGGGCGCACCCGGCCGACCGAAGTGCCGGCGGGGTGGGCCGAGTGGTACGGCTCCACCGACCCGTCCACCTATCAGTTCTACAACTACACGCTGAACGAGAACGGCCGCCTTGTGACCTACGGAACGGGCGCCGCCAACTACCAGGCCGACGTCTACGGCCGGAAGGCCGTCGACCTGATTCGGCGCCATGCGCCGTCGACCCAGCCCTTTTTCCTGTCCGTCGCCTTCCTGGCGCCGCACAGCGGTGGGCCGCGCGACGCGGACGATCCGCCCAATCAGGGGACGCCGTCGCCGGCGCCACGGCACCGGAACCGTTTTGCGTCGGAGCCCATGCCGATGCCACCGTCCTTCAACGAGGCGGACGTCTCGGACAAGCCGGCGGCGATGCGCAACCTGGGGCCGATCCCCGCAGTGCGGATCAACGGGATCACGGAGAACTACCGCCAGCGGCTCGAGTCCCTGCTCGCCGTCGACGAGGCGATCGGCGGCATCGTGACCGCGCTGGAGGCGACCGGCGAGCTCAATCGGACGCTGATCGTGTTCACCTCCGACAACGGGTTCTTCCACGGCGAACACCGGGTGCCGAATGGCAAGGTCCGCGTCTACGACCCGTCGGTGCGCGTGCCGCTGATCCTCCGCGGGCCCGGTGTGCCCGCGGGAGCCAAGCGCTCCAATCTCGCGGTGAACGTCGATCTGGCTGCGACGATCCTCGACGCCACCCGGGCGCGTCCCGCCCGCCGCCTCGACGGCCGTTCGCTGCTGCCGTTCGCCCGTGACGCGCTCGTGCGGTCCGGTCGCGACATCCTGCTCGAGACTCCGACCTACAGCGCCATTCGCACGCCGCGATACGTCTTCGTCCAGCACACCACGAACGAGCAGGAGCTCTACGACCTGGCCCGCGATCCGAACCAGCTTCAGAGCCTTCACGCCGTTCCGGCGATGGCGAGCGTCAAGAACGATCTCGCCGCTCGGCTTGCGCGATTGCGCGCCTGCGCCGGCGACGCGTGTCGCCGAGGACCGGATCTCCGCCTGGGTGTTCGCTACCGGCGGGGCTCCGGCGGTTGCGTGCGCTCGACGGTGCGGCTGCGCGTCGCAGGCTCCGCAGCCTCCCGGATCTCGAGCGTGAGCTTCTACCGTGGCAGGACCCGCATCAAGCGCGACTCGAGGGCGCCGTACACAGCCTCGGTCTCGCCCCGTCGTCTGCGGACGAGGACGATCGTGCGCGCGCTCGTCACCCTCCGCGATTCGCGGAGCGCGTCACTCGATCGAGCGCTCCGGCGCTGCTCGTAGCTCAAGCCTCGGTCTCCGTAGGCCGATATCGCTCAGGTGAGCGCCGGGCCGGAGACCCTGCACGAGGCCATCCAGGCGAGCCAGGACGGCAACGGCCGGCTGGATACCTCGATCCTCGTCGGCTGGGTTGTCGTCGCCGAGTGGGTCGGCTCGGACGGAACCCGCACGCTCACCCGCATGAGCGGGACGCCCGGCGGGGCAATTCCACCCGAATGGCAGACGCGTGGATATCTCCACGAGGCGCTCTTCGGCAAGTGGAACGCGAACGACCCGAACGACGCCTGATCGCTCACCGGCCGGACCGCTTTACGATCCTCCGGCGTGGCGCTGCTCGAGGTCAAGAACGTCACCCGGCGGTTCGGCGGCATCGTCGCGCTCGACGACGTCTCCTTCGAGGTCTTCCCGGGTGAGATCGCAGGGCTGATCGGCCCGAACGGCGCCGGCAAGACAACCGTCTTCAACGTCGTCACACGCGTCTACCGGCCCGATGCCGGCCAGGTCGTGTTCGACGGGCGGAGCCTTCTTCGGACTCCGCCGCACCGGATCGTCCGGCGCGGGATCGCACGGACGTTCCAGAACCTCGAGCTCTTTCCGGGCATGTCCGTGCTGGACAACGTCGTGGTCGGGACGCACGCGAGCGCCGGCTGGTTCGCCGAGCGCCGTGTGCGAAAGGCCGCCCTCGAGGCACTCGACGAGGTCGGCGCGGCCGACGTTGCCGGCCGCCCGGCCGCCGGCCTCCCGTTCGGGATGCTCAAGCGGGTCGAGCTGGCCCGCGCCCTCGCCGCGAAGCCGCGCCTTCTCCTCTTGGACGAGCCTGCCGGCGGGCTCAACCACGAGGAGGTCGAGGCGCTCGGCGACCTGATCCGCCGGATCCGCAAAGGTCATGACCTGACGATCCTCCTCGTCGAGCACCACATGAACCTCGTGATGGGCGTCTCGGACCGCGTCCACGTTCTGGACTTCGGCAGGACGATCGCCGCCGGGACTCCGCAGGAAGTCCAGCGCGACCCCGCGGTCATCGAGGCCTACCTCGGGGAGGCTCCCGAATCGCCCTCCTAGCCCTCGACGACGTGGAGGCGAGATACGGCCCCGTTCATGCGCTGCACGGGATCTCGCTGACGGTCGACGACGGCGAGATCGTGGCCGTGCTCGGCGCGAACGGGGCAGGCAAGACGACGACGCTGCGCGCCGTCTCCGGGACGGTTGCGCGACGCGGCGAGGTGGTCTTCGACGGCCGCAGGCTCCGGCGCTCACCGGAGGCGGCGGCCCGGCTCGGCATCGCGCATGTGCCCGAGGGAAGAGGCACCTTCTCCGAGCTGACCCTACTCGAGAACCTCCGGCTGGGTGCCTACACACGTGGGGACGGCCTGGAGGAGAACCTCGAGAGGGTGTACGGCTTCTTCGGATGGATGCGGAACCGGCGGGAGCAGCCGGCGGGCACCCTCAGCGGTGGGGAGCAGCAGATGCTCGCTCTGGCGCGGGCGTTGATGAGCCGCCCGCGGCTCCTGCTCCTCGACGAGCCGTCGCTCGGGCTGGCTCCGATGATCGTCCGGGAGATCTTCGGGATCGTGCGGCGCCTGAACGAGGAGGAGAAGCTCACCGTCCTCGTCGTCGAGCAGAACGCCACCGTGGCGCTCGAGTCGTCGAGCCGGGCGTATGTGCTGGAGGCCGGACGCGTCGCGCTCGAGGGCCCCAGCGACGACCTTGCGAAAGACGAGGCTGTGCGACGGTCGTACCTCGGGTACTAGCGTGGCCGAGCTCCTGCAGCAAGTCGTGATCGGGCTCTCTTCGGGCGCAATCTACGCACTTCTCGCCCTCGCACTCGTCCTGATCCACCGGGCGACCGGCGTCGTCAACTTCGCGCAGGGCGAGATGGCGATGTTCTCGGCCTACGTCGCCTGGCAGCTCGTGCAATGGGGCAGTCCGTACTGGGTCGCCTTCGGCGGGACGTTGGTGCTCTCGTTCGCGGGCGGCCTGCTGCTCCAGCGCGTGGTGATGCGGCCCGTCGAGAACGCGCCGGTCCTGACGATCGTGATCGTCACTCTCGGGCTGCTCCTCGTCTTCAACGGGCTCGCCACGTGGCTCTGGTCGGGCGAGGTGAGAACGTTTCCACCGAACCGCCCGTTCCCGACGCGGACGTTCGACATCGGCGGTGTAGTCATCAACGTCCAGGACCTCGGGATCATCGCCGTCACCGTCTTGCTCGTGGCCGGGCTCTGGGCGTTCTTCAGGTTCACGAAGGCCGGCCTCGCGCTCAGGGCGGCCGCGCTCTACCCGGAGTCGAGCCGCCTCGTCGGAATCCGGGTGGGCTGGATGCTCGGCGTCGGTTGGGGGCTCGCCGCGGCCCTCGGCGCCGTCAGCGGGATGTTCACGGCGGCGGCGTTCCCGCCCCTCGAGCCGACGATGATGCAGGCCGTCCTCATCTACGCGTTCGCGGCGGCGGTCTTCGGGGGTATCGACAGCCCGCTCGGCGCCGTCGTCGGCGGTCTCACGCTCGGCGTCTTCCTGAACCTGGTCGGAACCTACGCGGACGACCTGCAGGACCTCGGCTTCCCGGTCGACCTCGAAGGCCTGCGTCTCCCTGTCGCCTTCGTCTTCATCCTCGTCCTCTTGGTCGCCCGCCCCCAGGGCCTCTTCGGACGTGCATCGGCGAGGCGCGTGTGATGGCTAGTAACAGTCTGTTACTTGCCCGAGGCGCCCGCCTCGCTGGGGTCGGTGCGTTCGTCGTCGGGGTCGCGATCCTGCCCCGGTTCCTCAGCGACTTCCGCGCGTCGGAGTTCGCACGCGTCGGGATTTTCTTCATCGCGCTCATCGGGCTCAACATCCTCACCGGCTACACGGGCCAGATCTCGCTTGGGCACGGCGCGTTCATGGCGCTCGGCGGGTACACGAGCGCCCTTCTCATCGCCGGCCGTCCCGGCCTCGAGCTCGCGCAGCTCGATCCCCCCGATTGGATCCCGGTCGGCAACGGGATGAAGGACATCTGGACGATCCCGATCGCGGCCTTCGTCGCCGGTCTCTTCGGCTTCCTCGTCGGCCTGCCGGCGCTCCGGCTACGCGGCCTGTACCTCGCGCTCGCCACCTTCGCGCTCGCGGTCTCGCTTCCGATCGTCCTCCGTGAGCCTGAGGAGCTCACCGGCGGGACGAACGGGCTCAACCTCTTCGGCACGACCGACGACCGCCTGACCGGCGCGCTCGACAACGCCGTCCACATTCCGGTGCTGGACAGGGACATCACCTTCAACGACTGGACGTACTACCTCGTCTGGACGACCGCCCTGATCGGGTTGGCAATCGCCTGGTTCGTCCTCCGAGGCCGTTCGGGCCGTGCGTTCAAGGCGATTCGCGACAGCGAGGTCGCCGCGGCGTCGTCGGGTGTCAGCCTCGCCTCCTACAAGACGCTCGCCTTCGGGATCAGCGCCGCCTACGCAGGTGCGGCCGGGGCGTTGTTCGCGATCGTCTCGACGATCGTCAGCCCGGGGAGCTTTCCGGTCTTCCTCTCGATCCAGCTGCTGATCGGGGTCGTCATCGCCGGGCTCGGGTCGCTCGGCGGCCTTGTCTTCGGTGCCCTCTTCCTCTACTACCTCCCGGTCGGCATCCAGGAGCTCTCGGAGGTGGGACGCCTGCCCGACGGATTGCAGGACGCCGCGAAGTCTCCGGGGATGCCGTCGGTCATCTACGGCGTGGTGCTAATCCTCGTGCTCTTCGTCCTCCCCCGAGGGGCAGCAGGGTTCCTACGGAGGCTTCTAAGTCCGCTAACAAACCGGTTGTAGGATCGTCCGTAGGTCGGTATGCGCAGGACGGGGGTCCTCTTCGGGGTCATCGGCGTCTTTGCGGCGGCACTCGCTCTCGCGCTGCCCGCGGCGCACGGGCGCGAAACGGCCGATCCCGGGATCACGCGCACCTCGATCCTGATCGGCGGCACGACGCCGCTCTCCGGCGTGGCGTCGGCCTATGCCTCGGTCGCACGCGGCGCGGAGGCGTACTTCAAGTACGTGAACGCGCGCGGCGGCGTGAACGGCCGCAAGATCACCTACAAGTATCTCGACGACCAGTACAACGCGTCGATCACGGTCCAGCAGACGCGGCAGCTCGTCCAGCAGGACCAGGTGTTCGCGATCTTCAACAGCCTCGGCACCGAGCACAACCTGGCGATCCGCGACTACCTGAACTCGATTCGGGTCCCGCAGATCTTCGCGGCCACGGGAGCCCGGACGTTCGGCGCCGACTTCCGCAAGTACCCGTGGACGATCGGCTACCAGCCGAGCTACACCGGCGAGACGGCGATCTACGGCCGCTGGATCCAGAAGAACAAGAAGAACGCCAGGATCGCGATCCTCTACCAGAACGACGACTACGGGAAAGAGCTGATCAACGGGCTCCGCAAGGGTCTCGGACCGATGTCGAGCCGGATCGTCATGACGCAGGGGTACGAGGTGACTGCGACGGACATCCAGTCCCAGATCGCACGCCTCAAGACGTCGGGCGCCAACACGTTCATGATCTTCGCGACCCCGCGGTACAGCATCCAGTCGTTCATCTACGCGAACCGGCTCGGCTGGAAGCCGCAGATCTTCGTCAACTCGGTCGCCAGCGCCTCGAACCTCATGGAGATCGCCTCCGACGCCGGGAACAACAGGCGAGTCAAGGGGACGATGTCGATCCAGTTCCTGAAGGACCCGACCGACTCCACCAGATGGGCGGGCGACGCCGGCATGAAGCTGTACCGGCAGGTGATGAAGAAATACCTCCCGCGCGGGAACGCCAACGACGTGTTCCACGTCTACTCGATGGCGTCGGCGTTCAGCTTCGTCGAGGCACTCCGGAAGGCGGGCAAGAACCCGACGAGATCCGGTGTCATGGCCGCCCTGGCGAAGCTCGACTCGAAGAAGAATCCGTTTCTCATCCCGGGCGTGACGGTCAAGACCGGTCGCGCCGATCGCTTCCCGATTGAGCAGGTCCAGCTCACGCGCTGGACGGTGAACCGCAAGGGCGACGGCCGCTGGGTCCGGTTCGGCCCCTTGCAGCGCATGCCCAGCTGAGCTAGACGCGCCCTCGACGCTACGCGTCCTAGTTACGCTGAGGCCGTGGAGGCGCGGGCGGTCCTCGAAGCTTCGACGCCCGAGCTCTGCGCCGAGGCGCGCCGGCTCCGGAGCAGCACGCGCGTCACCTATTCGCCGAAGGTCTTCATCCCGTTGACCAAGCTCTGCCGGGATGTGTGCCACTACTGCACCTTCGCCCGGCCCCCACGGCGCGGAGAGCGGGCGTACATGAGCGAGGGGGAGGTGTTGGAGGTGGCGCGCGCCGGCGCTGTTGCCGGCTGCCGAGAGGCGCTCTTTACGCTGGGGGACAAGCCGGAGCTCCGCTATCGCGCGGCTCGGGACGAGCTCGCCGAGCTTGGCTGCGAGACCACCGTGGAGTACCTCGCACGCTGCGCCAGGCTCGTGGCCGACGAGACCGAGCTGTTGCCCCACCTCAACCCGGGCGTGCTCTCGCGCGACGACCTCTTGCTCCTCCGCGAGGCCAGTGTCTCGATGGGGCTGATGCTCGAGACGGCGTCGAATCGCCTCTCGGAACGGGGTGGCCCGCACTTCGGCTCGCCTGACAAAGCTCCGGCCAGGAGGCTGGAGACGATCGAGCTCGCGGGCGAGCTCCGGATCCCGTTCACCACGGGGATCCTGATCGGGATCGGAGAGACGCGGCTCGAGCGCGTCGAAGCGCTGCTCGCGATCGCAGAGCTCGCGGATCGCCACGGCCATGTTCAAGAGGTGATCGTCCAGAACTTCCGCGCCAAGGAGGACACGCGGATGGCGGCCCACCCGGAGCCGTCGCTCGACGAGCTCCTCTGGACCGCCGCTGCGGCGCGCATGCTCCTGCCTGCCGGCGTTCACGTCCAGTGCCCGCCGAACCTGAGTTACGACGAGTTCCCGCGGCTCCTCGACGCCGGGATCGACGACTGGGGCGGGATCTCCCCGGTCACGGTCGATCACGTCAACCCGGAGGCGCCATGGCCCGAAATCGAGCGCCTGCGGGCTGCGACCGAGGCGGCCGGGCTGGCGCTCGTGCCTCGACTCGCGATCTACCCGGAATACGTGGCCGACCTCGAGCAGTGGGCCGACGCGGCAGTCCGGACGCAGATCGTCCGCGGCGCGGACGCCGAGGGTTTCGCCCGAGACGACCGCTGGGCCGCCGGGATGCAGACGGCCGTCCCGTTCATGCCGCGCGACGTGCTCCCCCTGGATACGCGTGACGAAATCGGCGAGGACGAGATCGTGCGCCTCTTTTCCGCCCGCGGAGATGAGGCGCAGCGAGTCTTCGCGGCGGCTGATCACCTGCGTCGCGAGGTCTGCGGCGACGACGTCTCCTATGTCGTGACCCGGAACGTGAACTACACGAACGTCTGCTACTTCCGGTGCGGGTTCTGCGCGTTCTCGAAGGGCCGCCTCGCTGCGAACCTTCGCGGGAAGCCGTACCTCGTCCCGAACGACGAGATCGTTCGCCGGGCGCGCGAAGCCTGGGACCGGGGCGCCGTCGAGATCTGTCTCCAGGGCGGCATCCACCCGAGCTTCACGGGCGAGACCTACCTCGACATCTGCCGTGCACTGAAGGCCGAGCTGCCGGACCTGCACATCCATGCCTTCTCTGCCCTCGAGGTCTGGCAGGGAGCGGCGACGCTCGGTCTGCCGCTCCAGACCTACCTGGAGGCCCTTCGCGACGCTGGTCTGGCGTCACTGCCGGGAACCGCCGCGGAGATCCTGGACGACGAGGTTCGCCGGGTCATCTGTCCGGACAAGGTGACCACTGCGCAGTGGCTCCACGTCCATGACACCGCGCACCGGGTCGGCCTGCGGTCGACGACGACGATCATGTTCGGCCATGTCGAGGGCCTGCGCAGCTGGGCCAGCCACCTGATCGCGCTCCGCGATCAGCAGCGGCGATCCGGAGGCTTCACCGAGTTCGTCCCGCTGCCCTTCGTGCACATGGAGGCGCCGATCTACCTGAAGGGACGGGCGCGGCCGGGGCCGACCTTCCGCGAGTCCCTGTTAATGCATGCAGTCGCCCGGCTGGCGCTCCACCCGTCGATCACGAACATCCAGGCGTCCTGGGTGAAGCTCGGTGTGGAGGGAACGCAGGCCGTCCTCCGAGCGGGAGCAAACGACCTCGGCGGCACGCTGATGAACGAGTCGATCTCCCGGGCGGCCGGCGCGGATCACGGGCAGGAGATGCCGCCGGAGGGAATGGAGGCGGCGATCCGGGCGATCGGGCGGCGGCCGCGCCAGCGGACAACGCTCTACGGCGATCCGCCGGAAGAGCGCGTGCGCGCGTCGTTCGGCGCGGCGCCTCTCTCCGAGTCCGTCAATCCGCCGGCGAGCGAAGCCGGGCTCCGCCCGCTGGTCAAGCTCGACCGGCCCGGGCTAACTAGCCCTGCTCGAGCCTGAGGACGTCCTCGACCGTCTCGCGGCGGCGGATCAGCCGTGCCTTCCCCTCTGCCGCGAGCACCGCGGCAGGTCGCGGCAGGGCGTTGTAGTTCGAGCCCATCCCCAGCGTGTAGGCGCCGGTACAGGGAACCGCGAGGAGGTCGCCGCGCCGCGGTTCGGGCAGGGCGACGCTCTCGATCATGACGTCCCCCGACTCGCAATGCTTCCCGCACACGGCGAAGCTCCCGGCCGGCTTCTCCGCGGCCCGGTTCGCCAGCAGGGCGCTGTAGCGAGCTCCGTACAGTTGCGGTCGGGGGTTGTCGGACATGCCTCCATCGACGGCGACGTACGTCGCCGTCTCGCTCGCCTGCTTGACGACCCCGACGCGATAGAGCGTGTACGCGGCCGGGCCGACGAGTGAGCGTCCGGGCTCGAGGACGAGGCGCGGCTCGGGGAGGTCGTGCCGGCGCCAGGCTCGGTCGAGCTCGGTGAGCAGCGCCCGCACGAACTCGCCGGGAGACGGCGCAGGCTCGTCCTCGACGTACTGGATCCCGAGGCCGCCGCCGAGATTGACGATCTCCGGCGTCCAGCCGAGCTCGACGCGGCACTCGGCGGCGAAGGCGGCGAGCCAGTCGATCGTCATCCGCACGCCGGACGTGTCCAGGAGCTGCGACCCGATGTGCACGTGGAGGCCGGCAACGTCGAGTCCGGCTGCCCGCGCGAGCCGGACCGCCTCGCGCGCCTGCCGGGGTGGCAAGCCGAACTTCGAGCCGTGATGCCCCGTCTTGATCGCATCGTGGGTCTCGGCGTCGATGCCGGGCGTGACCCGGATGAGCACCCTGGGAACCCCGGCCGCCGCAGCGCGCTCGACTTCGTCGAGGGCGTCGAGCACGACGAGGCTCGCCCCGGAGGCGACCGCGGCGCTCAACTCCTCGTCGCTCTTGTTGTTTCCGTGGACGATCAGCCGCTCGCCGGCGACACCGGCCTTGCGCGCATAGGTGAGCTCCCCGAGGGTCGAGACGTCGGCACCGAGCCCCTCGCCGGCGAAAAGGCGAAGCAGAGCCACATTCGGGAACGCCTTCACGCCATAGACGATGAGGGCGGATGGAGCGGCCTCGCGGTAGGCGCGGGCGCGCGCCAAGAGCGTCTGCTCGCAGTAGACGAGCAGCGGGGTGCCGAACCTCTCGGCCAGCGCCTCAGCCCCGACACCGCCGACCGAGAGCTCGCCGTCGTCGACCGCCGCGGAGTCGGGGAACAGCGCGAGCGTGCTCAGTCCTGCCAGCCGAAGCCCTCCGGCACGCCGCGCCCGTCGCCGGGCCCCGTATTCGGGGCGCCGATCTTCACGAAGATCGCGTCCTCTTCCCCGACACCGCGGAGCGCACGCGGCGTCTCCGGCGGGACGCGGATCGCCGTCCAGGGCTCGAGCTCGACGACCTCGTTCTCTCCGACGAGCGCCTGCGCCCGGCCGGAGACGAGCAGGTAAATCTCCTCCTGCTGGTTGTGGCTGTGGCCGTCGGCTGCGAACCCCGGGCTGTAGCGGGCCAAGCTGACGCCGCAGTGCTCGCAGCCGAGGTCGTTCCGCAGGAAGCGGATCTCGAACTGTTCGGGATCGTGGCCGAGGTTCGCTGCCTGGTCAGCCACCTCCGAGATCTTCACCACCGTGTACTCCGCCATGCGCGCTCCTTTCCGCAGGGTTGTCGCGACGTTACTACCGTCGTAGGCTCGAACGCATGCGGGCGCTCGCTGCCTCCGCCGCAGTCGTCGCTCTGGTGATCTTCGCAACCGCCGGTGAGGCCCGGCCCGACGCGCCTGCACCGCCGGGGACGATCGCTTTCCTGAGCGACCGGTCGACGAATCGCGGGGGTGAAATCTACTCGGTGGGCATCGCCGGCCGTGGTGGCCGCAGCCTCAGCCGGAGCCCGCTGGTCGCTGACTACGCGCTGACGCCATCCTCGACAGGCGGCGGGTGGCGTTCGTCAGCAACCGCGACGGAACGAACGCGTTGTGGGTCGTGCGCGGGAACGGCCGAGGCCTCGATCGGTTGGGCTCAGTCGGAGGCTTGAGCGTCCCCAGCGAGGTCTGGATCAGCTGGGCGAGGACGGGACGGCTTGCATACAGCGCTGACGCGCTCGTTGTCTGGGTCGACGGGCCCGCTCCCGGCAAGCCGCGCCGGCTGGCTCGCCGGGGCTTCTACCCAGAGGTTTCACCCAGCGGAAACCGGATTGCCTTCGAGTACGGGGAGATCTATGCGGAAACGTTCAGGCTGTTCGTCGTTTCGCCGCGCGGCCGTCTCCTTT
>JACDAN010000044.1 GCA_013695385.1 Actinomycetota bacterium
CGCGAGGCGAGCGCCGCCACCTCGGGCCGGCGTCCCGTCCCCGACGGCAGCAGCAGGCTCGTGCGTCCGTTGACCGCCTCGCTGACGAGCGCGCCGTCGAGCACCGAGATCCCCGCGAGGTCACCGGGCGTGCCGTCGGCGGCGCCGATCACGAAGTAGCCGCCGGTCAGCGCCGCTAGCGCGCCCGTGCGACCGGCGATGGCGGTCAGCAGCTCGCGCTCCGGCACGATGCTCGTCGCGAGCTCCGCGTCGAGGCGGCCCTTGAACCGGTCGCGGTCGACCTCGAGCACGTTGACGATCCACGGCCCGGTAGTCGCGCCGCCGTCCTCGCCGGTGTAGACCACGCGCCGACCCGCGTACCCCTTCGCCGCGAGCTCGTCCCGCAGCGCCGTCGCGTCGGACTCGGCGGCGAAGGACCCCGTCCTCACAAGCTGCCCGAGGGGGCCGCGCGCCGGGTCGTCGGGCGCGCGCTCAAACCTCGATCACCTGTGGCGGGTAGCCGTCGGCTCGCAGCCGGTCCGCCACGGCCCGTGCCTCGGCCGCGGTCGCGCGAAACGCGACGTCGACGGTGAACACGTCGCTCGCGGAGCGCACGCCGCGCGCGATCCGGGTGTAGGTGATACCCGGGGCGAGCTCGCGCGAGGAGCGCGTCTCGGCGAGGCCGGCCGGGCCGAGTGGGAGCGCTCGCTCGCTCGCCGCCGGCCGCGTGGCGCCGATGGCGTCGGTCGCCCACAGGTCGAGCAGGATCACGAGCACGACAACCAGGACCGCGGCCACGAGCCGTGATCGGCGCACGAAGCGATTGCTGTACTCGGAGTCACTCGTCATCGACCTTCTCCTCGGACCGGAAGCGATTGGCAGCGCGCAGTGCCGTAGCGCGGCCGCCGGGACGGAGTGTCGGATCCGCGGACCGCGCAGGTGTTACGCCGGCGTGACCATGGCGTGAAAAGGGAGCGGCGCCCGCGGGCGCCGCTCCCACTGCTTGGTGTTTGCCGCGGCTACTTCTTGTCGTCATCCTTCGGCGCGATCGCCACGAGCTGGTCGAGCGCGCTGCCCTGGCCGGCATGCTGGCGGTGGTCGAACAGCGTCTCACCGTTAACGACTTCCTCCAGCCCAATCTCCTTCGAGAACTTCTCCGTGCCCTTGAGCGCGAAGTAGACGCCGCTGGGCTCGGCGAGACAGTCCTTCAGCGACGAGAAGCGCTGAACGGTCCTTGCCGGCTGGTGCCGCTTGCCACCTTGCGGAGGCGCGGCGACGAAGACGTCGGCGCCGACGAGGTTAGTCGGCGGGTCCTCGGCGATCGCCAGGTTGCCCTTGCTGTCGAGTGCCAGGTTGTCCGGGTTGTTGAAGCCGCCCGGGTTGTTCCCGGCGAAGGTGCCGACGTAGGCGTAGGCGAAGGGCCGGTCCTTGGCTGAGACGTCGAGGGCCAGGACGCCTTCCTCTACACCCTCGGTGATCGCAACGTAGACGGTGTTCCCACCGTTGTTGCGGTCCTTGCCAGTGCTCTGACCCGTCTCGACGTCCTCGGGGCGCTGGTATTCGTTCGCGCCCTTGCGCTCAGCCTCGGCGTCGGCGTCGACCTGTACGGCAGTCCTATCGAGGTCCACCCACCGTCCCTCTCCCGTCCTGCGGTTCTCGGTGACCAGAGCCTGCAGCTGCCCCTTGGAGAGATCGTCCTTGCGATCGGGGATGAACCTGAAGATCGCACCGGCCTGCCCCGCCGTCGTCTGGCCCCGGCTCTCAGCGATGCCGTAGAGGAAGCCGCGCTTGTCGAAGCGCATGCCCTCGTGCGACTTCGCCCCAAGCGCGGGACGAGCGCGAATGCCGTCCTTGACGGTGTCGGTCGTGCCGTCGCCCGCAGTGATGCGTTCGCGACTCGGGTCGAGGCGACTCGGGTTGTCCCTGTCGACGAACAGCTCGTACACAAGGCCTCCGTTGGCCTGGGGCACGCTTGGGTCCTTGGCGGATGCGGCGATGACCTCCTCGGCGGCAAGGATGGTGCCCTGCGGCGTCCAAACGATGCCGTCGAAGGCCTCCCAGTCCTGGCGCTCGGCCAAGATCCGAGTCGTGCCGGCCTTGAGGTCGGTGAGCGAGACCTGCGACGCCTGCCCTCTGCGATTCTCGTGCGTGCGATAGACGTAGCGACCGGCGTCCTTTCCGAATTCGTTCTGGGTGCTCATGTCCCAGTTGTCGGTGTTCTGATTCGTGCCGGGGTCCCCCTCCTCGGCGACCACGCGCTGCTGGTACTCGGGCGGGATTACGAAGGGCTCCGACTGGCGTCCGCTTTCCTCACCGGTGCATGGGGTCGAGCTAGCCAGCGGCGTAAAGCGCTCGAACGGGGTGTAGTCGGCCTGGGTATCGCCTCCCTCGGCGGCGAGCGCCAGTCCGGTGCCGGAACTGAGCGCGCCGAGCGTGAGCGCCGCGGTCGCTATGGATCGGAACCTCATCGAATCGGTCTCCTTCGGTTGTTGAACGAAGGCCGAGAACTCAAGGCGCTGTCAGGGTGACCGGCGTTACGGAGGAGTGACGCGTATGTGACGTTCGTGTAAACAAGCGACACCAACTTCCCCGGCCGTCCGAGGCCGGGGTTAACGTCGACTTCACCGGTCGGTAACCGCCGGTTCACAGCCTGAGCTGATTCAGCTGCAAGCGTTCACGTGGGCTCGCTCGCGCGCCGAAGAGCCTCCCCAGATGCCCCGCGTCGACCTCCATTTCCATCTCCTGCCGGGCCTCGACGACGGACCGGGGACGATCGAGGAGAGCATCGAGCTGGCCGACGCCGCGGTGCGCGACTGGACCTCGACCGTCATCGCCAC
>JACDAN010000051.1 GCA_013695385.1 Actinomycetota bacterium
GTCATCGTCCCCGCGCTCATCCTCCTCGAGGGGTTCCCGATCGCCACGAAACCCCAGAAACTCAATCGGGGATCCCGTCGGGTTCAGTGCCGGCCGGGATCCCCGAGTCAGAGACGTCAGTCGAGGACGACGAGGTCGGTCGTGACCGGGATCGAGTTGGCCAGGCAGTCACGGACCGGGGACGTGTCCTGGACGTACTGGCACAGCTCCTCGAGCTGCTCGGTGGTCGCGTTGGGCGACTTCACCCAACTCTCGGCCCTGATCGCAGTGAAACCGGCCCGCGGTCCCGCGAGGCCCACGAAGGTGCGGAGATCCAGGTCACCCTCGATCTCGTAGCGCAGCTCGCTGATCTCGATGCCGCGGGCGGCCGCGTTGTACACGTAACCGACCGCGTAGCAGAAGCCGAGCGCCTGGAGCAGGAGCTCGACTGCGTTGGGGCCCTCGTTCGAGCCGAGAAGGACCGCCGGCTCGTCGCCCGTCAAACGGAACGCCTCGGGCCGCACGGCGGGCTCGCCGGCATGGACGAAGTCCTTGATCTCGCCGTCGTTGTGGGCCCCCGAGCGCCAGGTGCTCGATGCCTTGAACGTGAACGCGCCGACGTTCGGATCCTCCTGGATCGCCCCGATCGTGGCGACGAGCTGGTCGACGTTAACCCCGTTACGGGCGGTGATGGTGGCCACGGGTCTACCTCCTGACATTGCGGCCGTGGCGGGATGCCGGCCGTCTCGGAGGCTATGACGCTCCGGCGATCGAGGTTATTCCGACGGCCACCTCCAAGCCGTTGCGGGAATAATCTGCCGCTCGACGGCGTCTAATCTTCGGGACCAATGAGCGCAATTTAATGCGTGACGCGAGTGAGGGATGAGCGCAGCCGTGATCGACGCGACAGGACAGGCCGGACCGGACCGGACCGCCGGGGCGCCGGCCCGGCCGTTCGCCGGCGTGGCTCGAGAGCATCTCGACGGCCTGTATGGCTACTGCGTCCGGCTGACCAGCGATCGGACCGAGGCGGAGGATCTCGTTCAGGACACGCTATTGCGCGCGATGCGGGCCTACCCGCAGCTGCGTGACGAGAACAGCGTGAAGGGCTGGCTGTTCGCGATCGCCACGAATGGCTGGCGCGATCTCTGCCGGGCGCGCGGACGCGAGGTCCCGACCGTCTCGCTCGACGGCAGCGACCCGGACGACGAGTTCTCGCTGTTCGCGACCCTCGCCATCGAGGACCCGTTCCCCTATTCCGATGAGCTCCACCTGGATTTCCTGCGCCTCTTCCACGACGAGGATGTCCATGAGGTCTTCGCCCGGATCAACCCTGTCTTCCGGGCGCCGCTCATCCTCACGACGATCCACGGTTTCAGCTGCAAGGAGGCGGCGGGCATCCTCGACGTGCCGCTCGGGACCCTGCTCTCCCGCCTCCATCGAGGCCGCAAGCAGCTCGAGCGCGGCATGTGGGACTACGCTGTCAACAACGGCCTCGTGGAGGTAGGTGACGAGCCATGATCGACTGCACGGAGGCCGTCCGCCGGATGTGGGCATACCTCGACCACGCTCTCGAGCGGGGCCCAGCCGAGGAGTTCGAGACGCACCTCGATGCCTGCCAGCGCTGCTGCGGGGAGCTGGAGTTCTCCCGCCATCTGAAGGGGATGGCGGCCAGCACGGGCTCCGAGGCGCTGCCCGACCCGCTCCGCCGCCGGATCGACCTGCTGCTCGAGGGCGGCGGTCTGCCGATCGAGGGAGGGACAGCCCGTGACTGACCTGCATGTCGGCCACGTGGCCGGGACAGACTTCCTCCAGCAGGATGCCATCAGGACTGCGGTCCGTGACACGTATCGCTCGGTCGGTCCGACCGACCAGCGGGTGGCCGAGCGTTTCTACAGCCCGGACGAGCTCGCCGGCCTGCCGGACGAGACGATCCGTAGCGCGTTGGGCGTCGGCAATCCGGTGCGTCATGCCGGGCTGAGCGCCGGGGACGACGTCCTCGATCTCGGCTCGGGCGGTGGGATCGACTGCCTCATCGCGGCGCGCTGCGTCGCGCCCGGAGGCACGGTCGTCGGCGTCGACTTCCTGGCCGAGAAGATCGATCGGGCGACCCACTCAGCGGCCGAAGCGGGACTGATCAACGTCCGCTTCGTCGAGAGCGAGATCGAGGCCCTCCCGCTGCCCGACGCCTCGGTCGACGTCGTGATCAGCAACGGCGTGATCAACCTCTCGCCGCGCAAGGTGCGCGTCCTATCGGAGGCATTCCGCGTCCTGCGACCCGGTGGTCGCCTGGCGATCGTCGACCTCGTCCTCGATCATGATCTGCCGCCCGAGATCCAGACCCACCCCGCGGCGTGGGCAGGCTGCCTGTCGGGCGCGCTGTCCGAGATCGCCCTGTACAAGGGTCTGCGACGGGCGGGCTTCCGGGACGTCGCCATCGAGCCGCTCGACGACTTCGGGATCGCCGAGTGCGCCCTCTACCCGCTCTTCAATGATGAGCTCCTCGGATTGCTTCGGCGTCTCGTTCCGGCCGAGCGCCACCGGCGGATCGCGAGGAGCGTCTTCGTCCGCGGCCGGAAGCCCGCCCCGGACGAGTCGCTGCCCGGTCGCTCCCGGGGCTGAGTTCGGCCGATGGAGGCGAGCACGAGGACGGCGATCGAGGAACGCCCGGAGCCGGCGCGCAAGAAGCATGACGACCGGTTATGGGCCGAGCGGTATGCCAGCTATTGGGAACCGGTCCTCGCACCGGCCGGGCGACGGCTGCTCGATGCACTCGCGCGCGACGGGCTTCCGTCCGACGAGGCGATGGCGCCGCCCTCGGGGACCCTGACCCTCCTCGATGTTGGGACCGGTAC
>JACDAN010000062.1 GCA_013695385.1 Actinomycetota bacterium
TTGACGAGCGTAACGGGCAGAGCCCGTTCCGCTGCGAAGTGCTACTCGACGAGCAGCGAGCGGAGCTCGGAAATCTTTTCGCGGCGCAACTCGTCTCGCTCGCCGCGGCGAACGCGCTCGAGGAGACGCTCGACGACCGAGGCGAGCTCCACGGGGTTGAAGGGCTTCGTGATGTACTCGACGCCGCCGAGCTCGAGCCCTCGCGCACGGTCGCGCAATTCGGCCCTGGCGGTCAGAAAGATCAGGGGGATCTGGCTCGTCGAGTCCTCCTCCACCAGGCGCTCGGCCACCTGCCAGCCATCCATGCCCGGCATCATCACGTCGAGAAGGATCACGTCGGGCCGCTCCGCCAGCGCTGCATCCACGCCGGCAATCCCATCCGCCGCCTCCACGACCTCCATGCCCTCCGCTTCGAGGTTGACGCGACAAAGCAGCCGGATCGGTGCCTCGTCGTCGACGATCAGAACCTTCGTTGCACCCGTCCCATTCACTGGAGTTCCTTTACCCGGCTCTCGACGGGCTCAGTCGCGCCCGTAGGAAGCTCGAACACGAAGCACCCGCCGCGACCGGTCTCCGAATCGACCCAGAGCCGGCCGCCCATCGCACTCGCCAGACCACGGGCGATGAAGAGCCCGAGACCGGTTCCCCCAGCCTCTGCGCTCCCGAGACCTGCCCGGTAGAACTTCCGGAAGATCCGCTCCTGCTCTCCCTGAGGGACGCCGGAGCCTTCGTCGAGCACACGAACCTGGACGCCGTCGCGCGTGCGTCGCGCGTCGACGGTGACCGTTCCGCCGTTGGGTGAGAACTTGACGGCGTTGTCGACGAGGTTTGCGAGAACCTGGCGAACCTTGTCGCGGTCGGCCGAGGCGTCAAGTGGTTCCTCCGGGATCACGACGACTAGGCGCCGGCCGTTGACGAGATCACGCTCGGCGCTCGAAACGACGTCGGACACCACATCTCGGAGGTCGGTGGGCGCAAGCTGCACCTGAAGGTCGCCGGCCTCCAGCCTGGCCACGCTCAGCAGTGCGTCCACGATCCCTGTCAGCCGCTGGGCCTCGGAGGCGACGTAGCCGAGGAACGTTCGCCGCTCCTCGTCGCCGAACGCGACGTCCTCCCGAAGCAATGTCTCGGCGAACCCGTAGATCGAGGTCAGCGGGGCGCGAAGCTCGTGCGAGACCGTGGAGACGAATCCCGACTTCAGCTGCTCGACCAGCCGGTCCGAGGAGACGTCTCGGAACGCGTAGATGCGCCCGGCGACGGCGCGCGCCGGGTCCCGCATGACGGCCTCGGTGACCGAGAGCCAGATCTCGTCCTCGCCGCGGCGGACCTGGATCAGGCCGCGCCCCTCGTCAGAGGTCTCATCCGGGTCGAGGCTTCGCTGCAGCACGTCCGCAGGCGTACGTCCGAGAGCTTCCGAAGCGCCGACGCCGGTGATCTCCTCCGCGGCGGCGTTCCAGAGCACGACACAGCCGTCGCGGTCGACGGCGACGATCCCGTCCGCAACATTCGCCAGGATCGCCACGCTGCGCTCCCGTTCGAGGACGGCCCGCTGGTACAGCTCGGCATTCGAGAGAAACGCGGACGCATTGGCCGCGAGAGCCGCGAGCGCCTCCACCTCCTCCTCGCGCCACGAGCGGGCGGCTCGCGCATAGACGGCAAGCACCCCGTGCACTGCACCTTCAGGGCCGACGAGCGGCGCACCGAGGTAGGCGGAGTAGCCGCCGGCCAGTAGAGCATCCGACCTCGCCACGAAGCCGTCGGCCCGCGCGTCGCCCACAGCGATCGGGCCACGCGACTGAACGACGTCCCCCGCCAGCTCCCCCACCGCCGACACTCGAGTCCCGATCGCGGCAGCGCCGCCCTCGCCCTGGGCGGCGCTGACGACCACCTCATCGCCCTCGAGCAGGCTCACCGTCGCCGCGTCGGCACCGACCAGCTCGGGAGCCTGCGCAACGATCTCGTCGAGGATCGCCTGAGGGTCGAGCTCGCTTGCGAGGAGCGTCCCCGTGCTCGCGAGGTGCTGCGCGATCGCACGCGACCTGCGCTCAGCCTCAAAGAGCTCGGCGCGCTCGAGGGCGCCTCGGGCGGCCCCGGCGAGGTGGCGAGCGAGCTCGATCTCCTCGTCTGCGAACGTCTGCTGCTCGGCGAAGAACACGAGCCCGACGCCTATCTGCTCCCGTCGAGGCGCCTCGACCGGGACGGCCAGCAGTGAGCTGAAGCCAGCCTCGACGGCGAGCGCCTTCCACTCCTCACCGAACCGGTCGTCCCCGAGGAGCTCGGGGGCGGCAAGAACCTGCCGCCGCTGTGCGGCTTCGCGCAGGGTCTCGTCGTCGCGAAGGCCACTCCGCAGGAACTCGACGACGGTCGCCGGGAGCCCGTGCGAGCCGGTGAGGCACAGGTCTCGCGGCCCAGGCATCAGCACGGCAGCGAACGTTCCGCCGAGCGCATCGCTCGCGGCCTGCGCGACGGCGTCGAGAGTCTCGTCAAGAGAGAGCGGCTGGGCGAGGACGGATGCGATGCGGTAGAAAGCGCGCTGGATGCGCACCTGACGCACGCTCTGCTCGATGCTCGCGACGTTCCGAAGCGCGACCGAGCCGAGGCTCGCGAAGGCTTCCAGCACCTCGACGTCCTCTGGTGTGAATCGACGGTTCGCGTCGCGCGAGCCCACACCGATCACTCCGCGCACCTCGCCCCACCACGTCATGGGGGCGACCATCGTGGCGCCGAAGCCGTGGTAGGCCCTGTGCGGACCGTCGACCGCATCGTAGTCGCCCGAGACGACGCCATGGCCGCGACGCATGGCTTCTCCGGCCAGAGCGAGATCGGCCGCAAACTCGAACTCGAGCAACTCCGCCGGAAGCCCGTAGACCGCGGCGCACCGAAGGACGCCGCGCCTGGTGTCGTAGAGGTAGCAGTCGGCCGCATCGACTTCGAGCAGCTTCGTGACCTCGACCACGAGACGCTGGAGCACGGTCTCGACCTGGAGCTCGCTCGTCATCACTTGGGCTGCCTGGACGAGCGCGGCCTGCCGGCCGAGACGCCGGCGGTTCTCGTCGAGCAGCTGGGCGGTGTGGATGGCGAGCCCGACCTCCCGCGCGGCGGCCTCGGCGAGCGAGATCTCCGCAGGCGTCCACTCGGTGACCGTCGCGCGGTGGAACCCGAAGACGCCGATGATGCGGTCGAATACCTGAATCGGCGTGGCGAGCACGGCCTTGGTCCCAAGAGCCGTGAGGGTTTCGACCCGACCGAGGCTGGGGTCTTCGAGCTCCGGATCGTGCTCGACGTCGCCCGAAACGACCGTCCTCCGCGTACGAATCGCAAGGTTCGTGACCGGAAGGTTCGGCGCCGCTCTACCGATCGGCTCGACGCCGGGGGCGTCCCACTCCGCCCGTATCGGCGTCGGCTCGCCCGGTTCCCCGAGCCGGATGTAACAGCGGGTGACGCCGGCCGCTTTCCCGATCTCCTCGACCGACGCCTGGAGCAGGGCCTCGACGTCCTGTTCGGATCGGACTCGCCGGCCGATCGCCGCGACGAGGCGCTCCCGCTCGAGAGCCTCGTGGAGCTGGGCGGCGGAGCGGGTTCGATCCAGCGCAAGCGCAGCCTCTTCCGCCAGGGCTTCGAGGCGAGACATCTCCTCCGCGGCGAACGCGCGGCGCCGGGCCGTGCTCGCAGCGATTATCACGGCTAGGACGCGAGCACCCGAGACGACGGGGACGAAGGCAGCGCTCTTGGCGCCGACACGGTCGGCGAGACGTCGGCTGACGCGGGGAGACGACTCGACGTCGAAGATCGTCAGTGAGGTCGCGTCGAAGGCCGCGCTGGCGATCGCCGAGGGTTCGTTCAGCACGTCGATCCGCATCGACCGCCACCACGAGAGGTCCTCTCCTCCCGCCTTGGCGCAGAGCCCCGAAGCCTCCTTCCCGTCCTCGCTGATGACTGCGATGCCCGCGAACTCGACGCCAGTGAGCGCCACGACCTCGTCCAAGAGGATGCGGCCGACGGACTGCGCATCAGGCGACCGCGCGAGAGCCGCCGACAGCGAGGTGGCGGACTCGCGGCGGGCTCCGTCGGTGGGCGGACTGGATTTCTCCGGTCGGCGTTCCGGCTTCGCCACCGTCATCCTGGTCACCCGTCGCCGTCGGAGGGTGAGAAGCAGCACAGCCGCGAGAAAGAGCCCCGCCGCAAGGGCTAGGAGCAGGTAGCCGACTTCGGCCGCGAGCACGGGCTGCGCAGCGAGCGAATCGCGGATCGACGCCACTGGTCTCAGCGGGTCGGATGATACGGAGAGATGCCGCTCCGCAGAGAAAACGGGGGAGGCCCGCCGCTCGGGGGGGTCGTAGCGGCGGGCTCTCCCTAGCGCTTACCGCGGATCACAGCCAGGTACGCGTACCGCGGCTCGCGTCGCCCAGTGCCGTGAAACTATCCCGTCCGGGCGGAGATTCCAATAGGCCGATCGGCCTATCTTTCAAAGCGGGAAAGACGCAGCGGGCTACCATGACCGCATGGTCGAGCGCGTCCTGTTGGCGTCGCCGCGCGGGTATTGCGCGGGGGTCGAGCGCGCGGTCGAGACGGTCGAGCGCATGCTCGACCTGCACGGACCGCCGATCTACGTGCGGAAGCAGATCGTCCACAACCTCCACGTCGTGCGCGAGCTCGAGGAGCGCGGCGCCGTGTTCGTCGAGAGCGAGACGGATGTTCCAGAGGGCTCACGGGTGGTGCTCTCGGCCCACGGCGTAGCCCCGTCCGTCTATGCCAACGCCAAGACGAGGAAGCTCCAGACGGTCGACGCGACGTGTCCCCTCGTCACCAAGGTGCACGTAGAGGCCCGCCGCTACGCAGCAGAGGGCTACACCGTTCTCCTGATCGGCCATGCCGGTCACGAGGAGGTGGTCGGGACGATGGGCGAGGCGCCCGAGGCAACCATCCTGGTGCAGTCGGTGGAGGACGCGGAGCGGCTCGAGCTCGCGGATCCGGACCGGGTGGCCTACATCACGCAGACCACGCTCTCGGTGGACGAGACCGGCGTGATCATCGCCGCGCTGCGCCGGCGCTTTCCGAACATCCGGGCGCCCAAGCGGGCCGACATCTGTTACGCGACGTCGAACCGGCAGTGGGCCGTGAAGGACTTGCTCGACGAGGTCGACCTGCTCCTCGTGATCGGCTCCGGGAACTCGTCGAACTCGAACCGCCTCGTGGAGGTCGCCCGCGCCGGAGGTGTCCAGGCCTACCTCATCGACGACGAGACCGACATCGACGAGCGGTGGCTCGACGGCGTTCGCGTCGTCGGAATCACGTCCGGCGCGTCGGCTCCCGAGAAGCTGGTCGACCGCGTCTGCGCCTGGTTCCGAGCCCTTGGCGTCGAGGACATCCAGCCCTTCCAGTCCGTTGACGAGGACGTCGTCTTCCGCCTCCCGGTCGAACTCCGCCGCGAACTCGCCCTCGCCGAAGCTCAGCCCTGAGTCTTCGCGATCTCGGGCTCCGCTGAGCCGCCGTTCGCTTCGATCGAGACCGCGAGCACCTCGTCCTTGATCCAGTCGGCATGCTGGTCGAGCAAATCCGACTGGCTCGCGGGAAGCCTGACGGAGATGCGGTCGGTGAGTTCCAGCCCGGCTTCCTTGCGCATCGTGTTGAGCCGGTGGATGAGGTCGAGGACGCGGCCCTCGAGCTCGAGCTCGGGTGTGATCGTCGTCTCGAGCGCAACAACGACGCCATCCTCCTCTGCGAAGACCCAACCCGGATCCGCGGCGACCCGCTCATGCGCAAGCACTTCATCGGGCTCCAGCACGAATTCTTCCACCACCACCTTTCCCCCGGATGGGAGCTCGAATCGCCCTTCCTCGAGAGCCTTCTTGACGCGAGCGACATCGGCACCGAGCTTGGGACCAAGGACAGGCAAATTTGGTTTCAGGGCGACCTTGTTGTCAGGAAGCGTGTACACGAGCTCGCCGACCCGAAGCTCCTCACGAATCTCGTCCTCGTGTTCACGCGCCGCTTCAGCCCCCCTCAGAGCTAGACGTGGCAGTGGCTGACGATGCTTCACGCCGGCGAGATCGCGAGCTTTGCGTCCTAGGGAAACAACGCGAATCACCTGATCGATCTCCGACAAGAGCGTTTCGTCAGGTTCGCCCGCCTCCGGCCACCCGGCGAGGAACACCGACTCCGGAACACCCTCCCCAGGCTCAGCGACGAGCACCTGCCACAGGCGCTCGGACAGGAAAGGCATCACCGGGGCGACCACCCGGACGGCCTGCACCAGCGACCACCACAGAGTCGAGAATGCCGCCTCGTCCTCGCCGTAGAACCTGCGACGCGATCGCCGGATGTACCAGTTGGAAAGGTCGTCGACGAACGACTCCCACGCTCGGACGACTCCCGGCGACCAGAAGCGCTCGAACTCCGCCGTCGCCTCTGCAACCAGCTGATCCGTTCGCGCAAGCAGCCAGCGGTCGAGAGGCTTCTCCGGCGCCGGCCGCTCACCCCAGCGAGGCCGGTATCCCTCGATGTTCGCGTAGGTGACGAAGAAGGAAACGGAGTTCCAGAACGTCAGGAGCCGGCGCTTGACCTCGTTCGCGGGCCCGTAGCCGAAGTTCACGTTCTGGCTCGGGACCTGCTCCGCGTAGATCCAGCGCATGACGTCCGCGCCCATTCGCCCGATCGCCTCGTTCGCCTCGATCGAGTTGCCCGCCGACTTGTGCATCTCCTTGCCGGTCTCGTCCCGCACCCGCTCGTACGCGAGCACCCGCTGATAGGGCGAGCGACCGTGGAGCGTTACGGCCATGAACGACATTGAGTAGAACCAGAGCCGGATCTGCTCGCGGCTTTCCGAGATCCAGTCGGCCGGGAACCACTTCTCCCAGTACGGGTGGTCGGGGAGATCCGCCCCCGAGAGCCCGTGCGACGCGCCCGTTGCGTAGCCGCCCGCCTTCCACCCCGGGTTCTGCCAGCCGAGTGACGAGAAAGGGACGATGCCGGCATCGAGCCAGGCATCGCCCACCTCCGGGATGCGCGTTACCTCGCACTCGCACTGCTCGCACCGCAGCTTCACGTCGTCGATCCACGGCCGGTGCAGCTCCTGGAGCCCGTCGAGCCCGCTGGTGGCTCGCCTCTCCAGCTCCTCACGCGACCCGACGACGTTCAGGTGGCCGCACTCGCAGGGATAGAAGGGTAGCGGCAGGCCGAAGTAGCGCTTGCGCGAGATGTTCCAGTCGCCCATGTTGCGAAGCCAGTCGTCCATGCGCTTCGAGTAGAAGCCGGGCGTCCACTCGACGGTCGCGTTCGCCTCGAGCAGCGGCTGCCGGATCTCGTCGGCCGAGATGAACCAGTCGTCCACCACGCGAAAGACGAGCGGAGTCTTGCAGCGCCAGCAGATCGGGTAGCGGTGAGTGATCCGCGCGGCGTCGACGAGCAGGCCTCGCTCCCGCAGCGCGTCGGTCACCGGCTGCTCGACGTCCGCGGTCGACAGGCCCTCGAGCTCGCCGTACCCGGAGATCATCCGGCCCTCCTCGTCGATCGGAACGAGAACGGGCAAGTCGTGCACCCGGGAGAGCTCGAAGTCCTCCGTGCCGGCGCCGGGGGCGATGTGGACGATGCCGGTGCCCTCGGAGAGCGACACCTCGTCCCACGGGATCACTCGGTGCGCGATCCCTGCCTGGGGAGGCAGGTCGTCGAACGGCCCGCCGTAGGTGAGGCCGACCAAATCCTCGCCCCGGACGCTCTGCGCGAACTCGCCCTCTCCGGCGAGCTCCCGCGCCACCCAGCCGCCGTCATCCCGAAGGACGTACTCGGCGTCGGGCTTCACGGCGGCCGCGACATTGGCGGGCAGCGTCCACGGCGTCGTCGTCCAGACGACGAGCGACTCGCCCTCCCGACCCTCGAGCGGGAAGCGGACATGGAGCGACGGGTGGTCGAGCTCCTTGTAGTTCTCCTCGCCTGCCTGCTCGTGCTGCGAGAGGGACGTGCCGCAGCGAGGGCACCACTGCGTCGAGCGGTGACCTTTGTAGAGCCAACCCCGGCGGTCCGCCTCCTTCAGGAACCGCCAGATGTACTCGATGTTCGTGTCGGAGAACGTGTAGTAGTCGTTGTCCCAGTCCATCCAGCGCCCCAGCCGGCGGTCCTGTTGCGTGATGACCTCGGCGTAGTGGGCGACCCGCTCCTTACAGCGCGCGGCGAACTCCGCCAGCCCGTACTGCTCGATGTCGCGCTTCGAGTTGAGGCCGAGCGCCTTCTCGACCTCGACCTCGACCCAGAGCCCCTGGCAGTCGAACCCGTTCTGGTACCGCTGGTCGAAGCCACGCAGCGCCTTGTAGCGCTGAAAGACGTCCTTGAGCGTCCGACCCCACGCGTGATGCACGCCCATCGGGTTGTTCGCGGTGATCGGACCGTCGATGAAGCTCCACGGCGGACCACCCCGGTTCCTCTCGCGCAACCGATGGAAAATGCCCTCACGGTCCCACCATTCGAGGATCTGCTCCTCCAGCGCGGGGTGATCGGGCTTGTCGGGGAGAGGACTGAAGACCGGGTCGGCCATGCGTTCGATTTTACGGCGGGGCGGGAACAGCCCGGCCGAGCACGTCGTTAGCCTCTCCACATCCTCTTCTGAAAGGACCTCGATGGCAGAAGCTCAGACAGTCACAGAGGAGACCTTCGACCAGGAGGTTCTTCTCTCGGACACTCCGGTCCTCGTCGATTTTTGGGCCGAGTGGTGCCAGCCGTGCCACATGGTCGCCCCGGTGCTCGACAAGATCGCCGAGGAGCGAGTCGGCCAGCTCAAGCTCGTGAAGATCAACATCGACGAGCAGCCGGCGATCGCGCAGCGCTACGGGATCGCCTCGATCCCCACGATGATGCTCTTCAAGGGCGGCGAGCCCGCAGCCGCGGCTATGGGAGCCCAGCCCAAGGGCTCGCTCGAGAAGCTCCTCGGGCTCAGCGAGAACGGCGTCTCCTAGGCGCTACCTCTACTAGTTCTCGGCCGCTTCTTCTTCAGGCGTCGGGACTGGGGAGACCGCCGTCGCGGCGGGCTCCTTGGCGAGCCCGAGGACGCGCATCCCGTGGACGAACACGATGGTGCCTCCGAGCCAGCCACCGAGGGTGAGCATCCCGAAGCCGATCAGCGTGAGGAGAAACGGCACGCCGGAGATCTCCCCGTCGGCGTAGTCGGCGTGCCCGAGGAAGATCGTGAGCCCGAAGACGGCGCTCGTCAGCACCATCGCGACGAAGTGGGCGGTCGCCGTTCGCCAGAGTCTCGTCCCGAAGCTGATTTGCAGCCAGTCGGCAAAACCGGTCACGGCTGCCAGGGCGCTCAGCACCTGGGCGATCACGAGGGTCAGCCACCACGCCGTCGCCGTGTTCTCCTCGGCGACGCCCAGCATGTGGAGCACGGCGAGGATCGTGACTGCCGTGTAGGCCCCGATCGCCGCATCGGTGAGCGGCGGGTGGAGCGGATGACCGGGGAGCCCCCTGATCAGGTAGATCGGCTTGAACCCACCCTGCGGCTGCGGTCGCTCGGTCTCCACGGCGGCGGACCCTAACGTACGTAGGCTGCCCGGCTTGGCCGGCTTTCTTCTGATCAACCCTCGCTCGGGGGAGGGCGGGCCGACGCCAGAGGAAATGCGCGACGAGGCGGCAAGCCGCGGAATCGACGCGAGGATTCTCGGCGAGGGCGACGATCTGACGGAGCTGGCGCGCGGAGCCGACGCGGACGCCTTGGGCATGGCCGGAGGGGACGGTTCACTGGCCGCGATCGCAGAGGTTGCGATCGAGCGCGATCTCCCCTTCGTCTGCATCCCGTTCGGCACGCGGAACCACTTCGCGCGGGACGTCGGCCTCGATCGGGACGATCCGATCGCCGCGCTCGATGCGTTCGGCGGGGCCGAGCGGCGGGTCGACGTCGGCCGGGTCGGTGAGCGGCTCTTCCTGAACAACGTGGCGCTCGGCCTCTACGCGCGCCTCGTGCACCGCCGCGAGAGCCACCGCAGGCGGCGAAACGCGTTCGCCTTCCTCCGCGCCATCCTGCTGTCGGCGAAGGAGCGCGAGCCGCTCGGCCTCACCGTGGACGGCGAGGCGGTGACGGCCAAGGTGGCCCTGGTGTCGAACAACGACTACCGCCTCGACCTCCTGTCGCTCGGAGAGCGGGACCGGCTCGACGAGGGGCGATTGCACCTCTACACGACGAGCGGCTGGCGGCTGCGGTGGGAGGAGCACGGCTACGAGCGCTTGACGATCGACGTCGCCGGCCACCGTGTTCGGGCGGCAATCGACGGTGAGCCGGTCGCCCTCGTCGCACCGCTCGAGTTCTCGATCGAGCCGGCGGCTCTACGAGTGCTGTTGCCGCCAGGCTGAGAGGACGTCCGCCAGGTGCTCGAAGGCGAGGTCGTCCTCCGGAATCTCGTCGAGCGCGAAGAACCGGAGCTCGACGACGTCATCGCTCGGTTCGGGCGTGCCCTCGCCGATGCGTGCGCTGTAGTAGACATTCAGCGTAGAGACGTCGCGTGGCCCGTCGCCGTAGCGGTCCATGAAGACAGCGACGAACTCGGTGTCTCGGAGCCCGATCCCCGCCTCTTCCCGGAGCTCACGATGGAGACAGTCGAGCGGGTGCTCGTCCTCTTCGAGAAAGCCACCGGGCAGATCCCACTTTCCCGCGGCGGGATCCCGCGCGCGCTTGCTCAGCATCACGCGGCCCTCGTCGTCCGCGATCAACGCGGACGCCGTTGGCTTTGGGTTTGCGTAGGCGACGAACCCGCAGGCCCCGCATTCGACGTGTCCTGCCTCCGGTCGAACGGGTGCGCCGCAACCGGGACAGTGGTTCCACGCGTCCAGCTCGCCCACGAACGCAACAATAGGGCGATGCAACGAGACGAAGATCCAGCGGCCACGCCGGAGGAGCAGGAGCAGGTTCCCGAGCAGCAGGAGGAGCACCAGGCGGCCGAGGGCGCCGGGCACGAAGATCCCCGGCTCCCCGGTGACGACCCGCCCTCCGCGCCCGTCCACGAGTCGTAGGCCAGGAGGCTCCATCTATGCGCCACGTCCCGGCGTCCGTGACCGAACTCTCGCGCGTCGGCCTCCTGGCTGCGCTCCCGGGAGAAGACCTGCTGAAGCTCGCGCGCCGCATGCGGCGAGAGGAGACCGGGCCGGGCAAGCCGGTGGTCGCCGAGGGCGACGACGGCGACCGGTTCTACGTCGTGCTCTCGGGCTTGCTGTCGGTCACCCAGTCCGAGCGCGGCCTCCGTCGGATCCTGAAGCCGGGGGACTACTTCGGCGAGGTGGCGCTCGCGATGGACATGCCGCGAACCGCGTCGGTCTCGCCGATGACGCCGGTGACGCTCGCCAGCTGCGACCGTGAGACCTTCGACGAGCTCATCCGGCCCCTCTTTGCCGACGACGCCTGAGAACTAATTCGGAAGCGCCGTCGTCTTCGCCCCGACCGGCAGGGACCACAGCTTGACCTTCGCCTGCCGACCGCGGACTTCCATCTCGTCGACGAACACGAGGTCTGAAACCTCCCTCTGGAGGAGCTCTTTCGTCGTGTCGGAGATGAAGACCGAGTGCAGGGTGCCCTTCGTCATGCCCTGCAGGCGCGCCGCCGTGTTCGTCGTGTCGCCGATCGCCGTGTACTCGAGGCGGTTCTCGGAGCCGACCATGCCCGAGACGACGTCGCCGCTGTTCAGCCCGATGCCCATGTAGAAGCCACTCGCGATCTCCCGCTCGCTCAGCCAGTCGTTGAAGCGGGGCAGGCGAGTCTCGAGCATCTCGCGCAACGCCGCGATCGACCGGTCGGCGTGGTCGGGCTGCTCGATCGGAGCTCCGAAGATGGCCATGATCCCGTCCCCCTCGTAGGACACCAGCGTTCCGCCGTGCGCGTGGATGGCCTCGGTCATCTCACCGAGGTAGAAGTTGACGATCTGAATCACCTCGGAGGCCGGCAGCGCCTCGGACACGCTCGTGAAGCCGCGGAGATCCGTGAACACACCGTGGCCTCGACGGTGACTCCGCCCAAGCGGAGGTCGTTGTCCGTGCGCTTGAGAACTTCCTCGACGACCGCCGGCGGCACAAAACGGGCGAACACGTCACGGACGCGCTCCCGCTCGAAAGCGGCGAGCAGATAGTGCGCGCCGATCGCTCCGACGGAGGACATCGCGAGCGCCCCGAACGGGTAGACGAACTCTGAGAGTCCCCGGAGATTGAGTCGCAAGCCGGCGAATGGGAGACAGCATGCCGAGCACGATGACGAGGATCAGATTGAGCCAGCCGGGCACGCTCGACAGCGGCAGGCCCTTCAGCACCGTCGCGATTGCGTTGGCCTGAATCTCTGGCCCCGGCATCTCTTCGTTGCCGAACGAGACCGGATGCAGATCCTGGAGGGACGGGGCGGAAGCGCCCACGACGACGATGCGGTCCCGAAAGGTTCCGCGCTTGAAATCGCCCTTCGCGACCCGTGCGAGCGGGTACGTGGGGATCGTTCCCGCCGGACCGAAGTAGTCGACCCAGGCGTCGTCGGCGTCGAACGACTCCACCCGCTGCCCGCTCACACGCTCCGCCGCGGTCACGGCGAAGCTGGGGAGCCTGTCGATCCCGTACGCGAGCCGGCGGATGATGCCGCCGGGGTCGGTCTCGAAGTTCGCGTTCCCCACGGCGGTGCGCGCATACTCGATCGACCCCTGAGCGACGCCGACGAACTTCGGTTCACCGTCCTCGTTGACCTCGGTCGTGGCGAACACGACGTTTCCGGCGGCCCTCGCGGCGTCGAGGAGCAGCACG
>JACDAN010000078.1 GCA_013695385.1 Actinomycetota bacterium
CTCTACGACCCGGCGGCGCGGGTGGAGCTGATGGGCGTCGCCGTTCTCTCCGATGGCTGATCTGCTCGAGCGGGCAAAGCAGCTCGGCCACGATGTCTTCGCCGAGCTGGCCGCGGCCGGCGAGCCGGGCCGGCTCAACCGGCCGCTGGTCAAGGCGCTCGGCGACCACGGCCTCCTGGAGTTGGTCTTCGTCGGCCATGCCGTCGAGCTCTGTCAGCTACGGGAGGGACTGGCCCACGGGTGCACGGAGGCGGAGACCGCGCTCGCCCTCCAGGGGCTCGGCGGCTATCCGATCCTCCGGGCCGCACAGCCCGAGCTCCGCGACGAGTGGATCCCGAAGCTCTCGGGAGGCGAGTCGGTGGCGGCATTCGCGCTCAGTGAGCCGGAGGCCGGCTCGGACGCGGCCGCCCTGCAGCTCCGGGCCGACCGGGACGGCAAGGGGTTCCGGCTGACCGGGACGAAGATCTGGATCTCGAACGCACCGGAGGCCGACGTCTACTCCGTCTTCGCGCGGACCTCCGACGACGGGGCGCGCGGCGTCACTGGATTTGCCGTTCCTGGCGAAAGCGAAGGGCTGACGGGCGAGCACCTGGAGCTCCTCGCCCCCCACCCAGTCGGCCGCCTCGACTTCGACGGCGTCCGCGTGGGGGTCGAACAGGTGCTCGGTGAGGTCGGCAGCGGCTTCGCCGTGGCGATGGACACCCTCGACCTCTTCCGGCCGAGCGTCGGGGCCTTCGGGGTGGGCATGGCTCAGGCTGCGCTCGACGCCGCCGTGTCGTATACGGCCGAGCGCCAGGCATTCGGGAAGCCGCTCTCCCGCTTTCAGGCCGTGTCGCACCAACTCGCGGAGGTCGCCACGCAGATCCAGGCAGCACGCCTGCTCATCCGCGACGCGGCCGAGCAGTACGACGCAGGCGTCCGGCCGGTCCGCAAAGCCTCCGCCATGGCGAAGCTGTTCGCGACCGAGACGGCCCAGCACGCGGTCGACGTCGCGATCCAAGTTCACGGGGCGAGAGCTCTTCAGAAGGGCCACCTCCTCGAGCATCTCTACCGCGAGGTGCGCGCGCCGCGGATCTACGAGGGCGCCTCCGAGGTTCAGCGCGAGATCATCGCCCGGGAGCTCTATAAGGAAGCTTCGTGAGCCAGGAGAAGTCCCTCAACTACACGTCCTACCTCGCGCTCGAGGAGATCCTCGGCGCCCAGCGGCCGCGCTCGGAGGAGCACGACGAGATCCTGTTCATCGTCGTCCACCAGGTGTACGAACTGTGGTTCAAGCAGCTCATCCACGAGGTCGCGTACCTCCAGAAGATGCTCGAGGAGGGAACGGACGCGAGGGCGCTCGCGACCTTCAAGCGGATCCTCACAATCCTCAAGCTCGTGGTCGCGCAGATCGACGTGATCGAGACGATGACGCCCGTGCAGTTTCTCGCCTTTCGCGACCGGCTCGAGTCGTCGAGCGGATTCCAGTCGGGCCAGTTCCGCGAGCTCGAGGCGGCCCTGGGGCGGCGCGACCCGGGCGTGTTGAGCGCCTACCACGACGAAGGAGTCGACCACGGCCGAATCAAGGAGGCGATGGCGCGGCCCTCGCTGTACGACTCGTTCCTGCGGTATCTCGAGCGCCGGGGGTATCCGGTGCCGCTGGAGAAGCTCGAACGGGACGTCACAGAATCGGTGGCAGACTCCGAAGGCGTGCGGGCCGCCGTGCTGGCCGCCTACCGCGACGACGGCGAGCCCGCCTCGGTCGCCGAGCGCATGGTCGACCTGGACGAGGGCTTTCAGGAGTGGCGCTACCGCCACGTGAAGATGGTCGAGCGGACGATCGGGGCGCGAGCAGGCACGGGCGGCTCCGAGGGCGTCGAGTATCTGCGCAGGACGCTCTTCCAGCCGTTCTTCCCCGACCTCTGGACCGTCCGCTCGGAGCTTTGATCTCCGCGGAGGAGCTCGCGCCGCACTACTCGGCGTTCCGGGTCGCCGAGCGTCTGCTCCTGACCGGCCACTCGCACCAGGCCTGGCCCGACGTCGCAAAGGAGGGCGTCGTGCAGGCCTGGGAGGACGCAGCGCTTCACGCCGACGAGAAGTGGGGCCGGGCGTTGGAGAAAGCCGAGCGGGTGCGTGACGGATTCCGCCTGTGGCTGGACGAGCCCGGCGCCGAGATCGCTCTCGACCAGAACACCTTCGGACTCGTCCTGCGGTTCCTGTCTGCGCTCGATCTGCGCAGCCGCCGCCGGCTGGTGACGACCGACGGAGAGTTCCACACGCTCCGGCGTCTGATGGCGCGGCTCGGGGAGGAAAAGACCCTCGATGTGGTCGTGGTGCCGGCTCGACCGGCGGAAACCCTGGCGGAGCGGCTGGCAGCGGTGACGGACGAACGGACGGTCGCGGTGCTCGTCTCGGCGGTGCTCTTCGAGGACTCGAAGATCGTCCCGAACCTGGGCCAGCTGGCATCTGCGTGCGAGATGCGAGGCGCGCAGCTCCTGGTCGACGTCTACCACGCCCTCGGAGCGATGCCCTTCCCGCTCGCAGAGCAAGGCCTCGAGGCGGCCTGGCTCGTCGGCGGCGGCTACAAGTACCTGCAGCTCGGCGAGGGCAACTGCTTCCTGCGCCTCCCACCGCAGGCGGAAGACTTGCGCCCGGTCTTCACCGGGTGGTTCTCGGAGTTCGCCGAGCTGGCGAGGGAGAAGGTGCCGGGCGCCGTCGAGTATCCGAGGGGTGGAATGCGCTTCGCGGGCGCGACGTACGACCCGACGAGCCACTACCGGGCTGCGCGAGTCCTCGACTTCTTCGCGGAGCAGGGCCTGACGCCGGCAGCGCTGCGCGAGAACTATCTCCGGCAGACGACCCTGCTCGCCTCGACCTTCGGGGTCTCGGGTCGACGGAGTGACTTCGGCGGCTTTCTCGCGCTCGAGGTAGCGGACGCCGAGGAAGCGAGTCGCCGTCTGGCCGGCGAGGGTGTGATGACCGATTCACGCGGGCGTCATCTGCGCCTCGGCCCGGCTCCCTATCTCCGTGACGAGCAGCTCGAGGCGGCTGCCACAGCCGTCAATCGGCTCTAAACGAGAGCCCGAATCGGGAATGCGCGCATCCCGCGGGACGTTTTCTTACCGGCGGCTGCCGCGGAGGGGTCCGCGTTTGTGAACCGCAGCGGCCGACAGAGCGAATACAGAGAAGGAGTGACTGAACTGATCGACGTCTATGACCTCGCCGCCGCGCTCGACGAAGCCGAGGAGCGCGGTCACCTCACCGTCGCAGAGCTCGAGTCGGCGATCGAGGAGCACGACCTCGACGAGGTCGACTTCCGCCACGAGCTGGAGACCCGTGAGATCCCGGTCGTCGACGAAGCGCCAACCTCAGCGGCGCCGTCAGCCCAGACGGCCGGCACGACCGACGCGCTCACGCTATTCATGAACGAGGCGGGGCGCCACAAGCTGCTGACGGCGGCCGACGAGGTCGCGCTCGCCAAGCGGGTGGAGCGCGGCGATCGCGCGGCCAAGGAACGGATGATCAACGCGAACCTCCGCCTCGTCATCTCGATCGCCAAGCGCTATCAGGGCCACGGCATGCCTCTCCTCGATCTGATCCAGGAGGGCGTGATCGGGCTGAACCGCGCGGTCGAGAAGTTCGACTGGCGCCGCGGATTCAAGTTTTCGACGTATGCGACGTGGTGGATCCGCCAGGCATGCCAGCGGGCCATCTCGGGCCAGTCGCGGACGATCCGCGTCCCCACCCACGTCGAGGAGCGCCGGGGGAAGCTTCGCCGGGCGCGCCAGAAGCTCGAGGCAGGCGGAAGGATTCCGACGCGGGAAGAGCTCGCGCTCGCGACAGGGCTCCCGCTCAACCATGTCCACGAGGCGCTCGACGCTGTCGAGGCAACCGCGTCTCTCGACCAGCCCGTGGGGACCGACGGTGACAGCAGCTTCGGCCAGCTACTGGCCGACGACAATGCGGTCGACCCCGTCGAAGAGGTGGGGAACGCACTCAGGCACGACTCGGTTCGGCGTGCGGTCCGGCAGCTTCCCGAGAAGGAGCGGCGCGTGCTGGAGCTGCGCTTCGGGTTCTACGGACAGCCGCAGGCGCTGGAGGAGATCGGGCGAGAGCTCGGTGTCAGCCGCGAGCGCATCCGGCGGCTCGAGAGCAATGCGCTCGGCAGGCTCCACGAAGAGCTGGCTCCGTTCCTCGGCGACCTCGAGCTCGTCGCCTGATCTAGCGGTTGTGGTTCACGAGCTCGACGTTGTTCCCGTCGGGGTCGAGGACGAAAGCGCCGTAGTAGCCCGCGTGATACACGGGCCGCTCACCGGGCGGCCCGTTGTCGCGGTAGCCGAGCTCGATCGCCGCGCGGTGGAAGGCGTCCACCGTCTGGTTCTCCGCGACCGGGAAGGCCAGGTGGACGTTCTCCGCGGGTTCGCCGGCGACGACCGAGAACGATCCGCTGCTCCCCACGAACTGCGCGCGGTCGGACGTGTGGTGGTTCACGCGGAAGCCGGCGTGAGCACCGACCGTCTCGTAG
>JACDAN010000092.1 GCA_013695385.1 Actinomycetota bacterium
TGGGTGGTGCGCGTCGACGGGATCGACACCGAGACGGGGCGGCACCGGCCGAGACACGATGGCGCGATGCCGTCGAGCCGCTCAGGCAGGTTGCTCTGAGCGGCACCCACAACGGCCGTCTCGCAGCGATGGTGGCGCTTCGCAACATGCAGTGGCCCGAGGCCGAGCAAGCCATCGCAGAACTACGCGGGCGGCTCGGCAACGAATGGGACCCCTACCTGCGCAAGTTGTAGCCGGTCCCACAACTCGCGGCAATCGGTCCCGAGCGGCGGGTCGTGCCGCTCAGTGAGGCGAGTTGGCACCGGGTCGGCGGCCGATGACAGGGCGGTTGTCGTCTCACCCACGGATACTGCGGTGGCTTGGGCACGTGTAAGCATATACGCTTACGAGAGTGACCGAGGTCGTCAGACTCGTAGAGGCAGCGAAGGGGAGCAGTCGGTTGTCCTTCCGCGCTCTGGCGGCAAGGGCCGACGTAGCCGTCTCGACGGTCACTCGGGTCAACAGCGGCGCCCTCGAGCCCACTGTCGAGACCCTGGGCCGGATCCTTGGTGCAGCTGGCTACGAGCTCCGACTCGACGTCGTCCGCCGCGATGAGCCTGCGGCCCCCCGCCTCGCCGAACTCTCGAGGGCGTGGACGGAGCGGGGCGATCGGGTTCGGCCGGACTGGACCCGGTGGCGGGGGCTCCTCGATCGGCTCGCCCGGGAACCGGACCGGGTTCCTGAAGCGATCTACGCCGCGCCGCAGCCGGCCGGCCATCCCGTGATCGATACGCTCCTCGCCGCGGTCGCGGAGAAGCTGGCGGACGATGCCGGACTCCGGCGGCCGTCGTGGACCGAGGCGGTTCCCCCGCTCGCCGAGCCGTGGGAGCCGCCGGCCCGCGGCGCGCACCACGACATCCCCGAGCAGTTCGCTGCCCGCGGCTTGATGCTCAACGCCGGCAGCCTCTTCCGCGATCCGGCGACCATCGGTGCCTGAGCCCCTGCTCGACGCCGACGCGATCTGGCGCCTGCTCCTCGAGGTTGCCGACGAGCTCCAGGGCGAGCGCGTCGAGGTCGTCATCGTCGGGGGAGCGCTGCTCGCTCTCAACGGACTGCGGGAAGCGACCCGAGACGTCGACACCGTTCGTTCCATCGGCGGCCGACTCGAGGCCGCTGTGGCCCGCGGGCCGAGCGACACGACTTGGCCCCGAAGTGGCTCAATGACCGATCGCGGCCGTTCCTCCCGGCGACCTTCGACGTCGACGACTGCGAGCTCCTGCTCGACGACCCGAGGCTCCTCGTCCTCGGCGCGTCCTTCGATCAGGTCTTCCTCATGAAGGTCCACGCCGGCCGGGCCACCGACGCCGACCACCTCGAGGCGCTCTGGCCGCGCTGCTCGTTCGAGACCCCCGACGAGGCGGCCGTCGCCTACCGAGCGGCCTATCCCCACGAGCACCCGGACCCGCACTTGGCGGAGTGGATCGCGTCCGTCATCTGACGTCAGTCCCACTGGCCCTTCAGTTCGGCCCCCCAGACCGGTGATGGCCGCCGAACCGTGCCAGTCCCCCGTTCGTCGCCGAGGGGATGGTGGAGCACCTCCACTGCTACGTCGACGACCGATCCGAGCAGGAGGAACCGAATCTCCTCGCGCTCGACGCGGGGCAGCGGTACCCGGTCGGCCGGGTTGTTCGGGATCTTCCTCGCGTGATCCCCGGCCGCCAGCCAGATGTTGGTATCGACGAGCAGCACGACCCGAGGCTCAGGCGGGGCGTCGGGTTGCGGCCTGGGCCCGGAGCTCCCGGGTATCGGTGCCGGCCCAGCCCGGGTCGCCGGAGTCGAAGGACCCGGTGAATGCTTCGAGCGCGTCGCCGCCGGCAGCACGGGACCCGTACCGGCCGTCGAGGATCTCCACGGCGAGTTCCTCGACGGAGACGCCGCGACGGCTCGCCTCTATCGCCAGGCGCTCAGCAAGGGCGTCTGGGAGTTCCAGGGTCACCGTCATGGCCAAAACTCTACGAACTCGCTCACGCCGCAAGCCACCCATCTCGCCGGCGCCACGGTGGCCGCGTGTATCAGCGATGTATCAAGACGGGGCGTCACGGGGCGACATCAACGCGAGCGGGGCGGATGGTGGTCGCGCGAAATCCCTGCTCAGCGGCAATTTCCGACATCGGGCGACACGAGACGAACACCTGTTTGCCTGCTTTGGGAGCAGGAGGTCGGGGGTTCGAATCCCCCCTCCCGACCCCGCTGCGACCTGGCGTTGTGCTGACCCCCGCTCGCCGGCGGTGACGACGACGACGAGCCGGCCAGTAGAACGGCGACCCGTTCAGACCCTGGCGGGACCCGAACTCGCCGACGTCACGAGTCCCCCTCCCCGTCCAGCCCCCCCGGCCTTCGCTGAACGGCGGCTAATGGCTTGCGTTCTGCCGGGAGGCGGGTGGCGATGACCTCGCCGGCCACGTCGCGGAGCTTGACGTTGAGGCGTTGCGACGCTCGCCGCAGCAGGTCGAAGGCCTGGTCGTCGGTGATCGTCTGGCGAGCCATGAGGATGCCCTTGGCCCGGCCGATCAGGTCGCGGGTCTGGAGGGCTTCCTCGAGGTGTTCGCGTTCGCGGGCCGAGGTCAGCGCCACCGCGGCGTGGGCGGCGAAGACCGAGCCGACGGCGATGTCGTGCTCGTCGAACGCGTCGGCCTCCGTCGAGTAGAGGTTGAGCGCCCCCATCGTCTCCTCGTCGGCGAAGAGGCGGAAGGCGGCCACGCTCTGGATGCCGGTCTCCTCGTGCGCCCGCGCCGAGAACGCCGGCCAGCGTCGCTCGTGGGAGAGCCGTCCGGTGACAAACACCTCCTGCTCCCGGATGGCGTCGAGGCAGGGGCCTTCGTCGACCGCGACCTGGATTCGGCCGAAGTCGGACGCGGTTTCGTCGCTCTGCACGACCGGTCGGATCGTGCGCCGCCCGATGATGTCGATGCCGGCGTGCTCGCACGGCTCGATGGTCTCGACCGCCAGTTGGATGATCTTGGCGAGGGTCTGCTCGACGTCGCGCTCGGTGAGCAGCGACCGGGCAACCTCGCCGAAGACCTCGGCCAGACGGACGTCCGGCTCACCGCTGGCGGTCATCCTCACGACAATATGCACCTCACGCCATCAGCGGCCACGGTACGACGGACCCTCGTCGAGCGCCGGTACGACGATCGGCAAGTAGGGTGATCTGTTCCGGGTTCGCCGTGTACACGCCCTTGATGGAACAGGGGAGGCCGCGACTGGCTCTCGAGTTCCTGAGGAACTTCGTGTCCCACCCCGAGCCGATGCATGACAGCCTTGCCGCGCTCTCGCAGTTCTTCGTCGGCGACCGGACCCTCGGTGACACCCTGCAGCGCGTCGTCGACCTGTCGGAGG
>JACDAN010000102.1 GCA_013695385.1 Actinomycetota bacterium
AGCATGGGCAGACAGACGCGCCGCGCGCTGCGAAGCAGGGCCCGGCTTCAGACGGTCGCGGAAAGTCGTGAGACTTTCCGCGAAAGGGCGGCGCCAGCCGCCCTAGGCTCCGTGGCATTTCTTGAACTTCTTGCCGGAGCCGCAGGGACACGGGTCGTTTCGGCCCACTCGGTCGAATTCGGAGCTCACCCGCTGCTTCGTTGCGACGCTCGTCGAGCCACCGCCCACCAACCCTGCTTGGGCTCCGACGGCCGCGGTTGCTCCCGCCGCGGCAATCGCTTCGGAGCCGGCCAGCGACTGGTGCTCGTAGGCGAGCGCGCCGTTGCCGCCCTCGTCCCATCCGCCCGGCATCTCTTCGAGGTCTGCGATGTCACCCGGCTCCACCTCCGCGTGAAAGAGCAGTGACACGACCTCGGAGCGGATCAGCCGCCCGAGTTCCTCGAACATGATGTGACCCTCGTGGCGGTATTCCACGAGCGGGTCTTTCTGAGCCATGGCGCGAAGGTGGACGCCTTCGCGGAGGTAGTCCATGTTCTCCAGGTGCTCGCGCCAACGGGCGTCGACCACCTGGAGGATCACGTAGCGCTCGACCTGACGCGCAACCTCCTCACCCCAGCCGCGCGCCCGTTCCTCGTACTCGTCCTGGGCTGTCTCGCGGAAATCGTCGACGAGTGCTTCACGGGTCATCTCCGGGAGGTCTTCTCGCAGCTCGTCGACCGTGACGTCGGTTCGGAACAGGTCGTTGACGGCGTTCACGAGCTCGTCGAGATCCCAGTCCTCCGAGTAGTCCGCGGCGGTGTACTCCGCGACGAGACTCTCGACGACGTCGTCGATCCACGCCTTGACGTCCTCGGACAGGTCCACGCCCTCGAGCACCCGGCGGCGCTGCTGGTAGATCACGCCTCGCTGGGTGTTCATGACGTCGTCGTACTTGAGGACGTTCTTGCGCATGACGAAGTTCTGCTCCTCGACCTTCTTCTGCGCGCCCTCGATCTGCTTGGAGAGGATCGAGGCCTCCATAGGCTGGTCGTCCGGAAGCTTGAAGCGCTCCATGATGTTGAAGATCCGGTCACCGGCGAAGAGCCGCACCACCTGGTCCTGCCCCGAGAGGTAGTAGCGCGACTCGCCGGGGTCGCCCTGGCGACCCGCGCGGCCGCGAAGCTGGTTGTCGATCCGGCGCGCCTCGTGGCGCTCGGTGCCGAGGACGTACAGACCGCCGAGCTCCCGCACGCCTTCAGCGAGCTTGATGTCGACACCGCGGCCCGCCATGTTGGTCGCGATCGTCACAGCATGCTTCTCGCCGGCGTCAATGATGATCTCGGCCTCGCGCTCGTGCTGCTTCGCGTTCAGGACCGCGTGCTTGACTCCGCGTCGCTCTAAACGCTGCGACAGGTGCTCGGAGGTCTCGACGTCGATCGTGCCGACGAGGACGGGCTGTCCGGCCTCGTGGCGCTCGGCGATGTCGTCGACGACGGCGTCGAACTTCGCCTCCTTCGTCTTGAAGATCAGGTCGTTGCCGTCGTCACGCACGACTGCGACGTTCGTCGGGATCTCCACGACGTTGAGGTTGTAGATCTCGACGAACTCCTTCTCCTCGGTCTTCGCGGTGCCGGTCATCCCGGCGAGCTTCTCGTAGAGGCGGAAGTAGTTCTGGAGGGTGATCGTGGCCAGGGTCTGGTGCTCCTCCTGGATGGGGAGCCCCTCCTTCGCTTCGATCGCCTGGTGAAGGCCCTCCGACCAGCGTCGGCCTTCCATGATCCGGCCCGTAAATTCGTCGACGATCTTCACCTCGCCGTCCTGAACGACGTAGTCCTGGTCGCGGTGGTAGAGCGCCTGCGCCTTGAGCGCCTGGTTCAGGTGGTTGACGAGCTGGACGTTGCGCGGGTCGTAGAGGTTGTCGACGTTGAGCGCGCGCTCGATCGTCTCGATCGCCGTCTGAGCCGGAGAGACGGTCTTGTGCTTCTCGTCGTAGGTGTAGTCGAGCCCGGACTGCTCGGTCTCGTCGATTCCCTTCGGCGTCAGCCCCGAGCTCTGCACGCCCTCCATCGTCTTCACGACCCGGGCAAAGTCGTAATAGACCTGCGCGGCGACCTCGGGCTCGCCCGAGATGATCAGCGGCGTCCGCGCCTCGTCGATGAGGATCGAGTCGACCTCGTCGACGATCGCGTAGTTGTACCCGCGCTGAACCGTGCCCTCGAGCGCGACGGCCATGTTGTCGCGGAGGTAGTCGAAGCCGAACTCCGAGTTCGTCCCGTAGGTCACATCGGACTCATAGGCGACCTTGCGCTCGGTGAACGGCATCATGTTCTGGATGTAGGAGACCTTCATCCCGAGCGCGTCCCAGACCGGCTTCGTCCATTCCGGATCGCGCTTCGCGAGGTAGTCGTTGACGGTGACGAGGTGAACGTTGTTTCCGTTCAGCGAGTTCAAGTAGAGCGGCTGCACAGCGACGAAGGTCTTGCCCTCACCGGTCTTCATCTCGGCGATGTCACCCTCGTGGAGCGCGATGCCGCCCATCAGCTGGACGTCGAAGAGCCGCACCCCCATCGACCGTTTGAACGCCTCGCGGACGGCGGCGTACGCCTCGAAGAGAACGTCCTCGAGCGTCTCGCCGCTCGCGACGCGCTCGCGGAACTCGGCCGTCTTCGCGACGAGGTCGACGTTCTCGAAGTCGGCCTCGAGCGTGCCGATGTAGGCCGCCTGGCTCTTGAGTCGCTTGAGCCGCCGGCCCTCGCCGACGCGAAGGAATTTCTCGAAACTGCCGAGCTCCGTCGCCACAGACCTAGGGTATCGGAGGCAAAGCGGCTCGCCCTGAGGGGTTATAGAGGATTGACCTTGACGGCCCAGAGGTCGCCGTCGAGGCGTTCCGCGTGAAGAACGTAGTCTCGGTGCTGCGCCGCGTGGGCTTCCAACGTCGGGACAGCGTCCCAGACCGGACGGTCGTCCACCAGGAGTGTCCGTTCCTCGCCCTGGACGGCAAGGCTGACCAGGTCGCCGGGGATCGTCTCCGGAACTTCGACCACGTCGATCCGGTTGGCCGCCACTCCCCAGAGCTCGCCGTCGCGCTGGACGGCGCGGGCTCGGTACGGCGGAGGGAGCGATTGCTCGACGGCCTCTGCGAGAGGCGCAAGCGCGCCTTCCGACACCTCCTCTTCGACGAGCACGGTGCCGTCGGGCAGCACGACGAACTCGAGCTCCTCCCCCTGCAAGCCCGGGGCATGGGCCGTCGCGACCGTGTCCCACTGCCGCTGCCGGTGGATCCCGTGGATCCCGGGCTCCCGGATCGCGCCCACGAATGGGACGCGCTGGTCCGGAGGGAAGGGGACGTCCGCCGGCATGCTCAGCGGCGAATCGAGGTCGATCCCCGCCTCCCGGGCCAGGCGTTCGTGTGCGGGCTCCTCGTCCCTACGCCAGAAGGGCACCTAGCTCTCCCCCGCCGGCCGCCGTCAGACCCGGGGCTCGATCAGACCGTACGCCCCGTCTCGCCGCCGGTAGACGACGTTGACGTCGCCCGTGTCCGCGTTCTGGAACACGAAGAAGTCGTGCCCGACGAGCTCGAGCTGGAGGACAGCCTCCTCCGAGCTCATCGGCTTCACCGCGAACTGCTTCGACTTGACGATCATCGGCTCGCCTTCCACAGGAACCCCCTGGTCGGAAACCTCTCCCGAGGCGCCACGGCGCGGCCGCCGCTTCTCCCTGTAGCGCTTGACCTGCCGCTCGAGCTTCTCCACGAGCTGGTCGATCGACGCCTTGTGGTCTGCGGACGCCTCACGGGCTCGCAGAACCGGCCCCTTCGTCCAGATCGTCGCCTCGGCGACGTGGTTCGCCGAGATCGAGGGATTCCGCTCGACCGCGAGCTCGAGCTCGACCCGGGTCAGCTCCGACAGCTGGCGTTCGAGCTTCGAGAGCTTCTCGTGCGCGTATTCGCGAATGGAGTCGGTGACCTCGACGTTCCTGCCCTTCACCTGGAGTCGCACCGCGTCCTCCCGAGATCGCCGGTTGCCGCCTCGCTGCCCGATTGTATTGACCTGACGGCGCGCGCGAAGGTCACCACCTCCACACGGCTTGCGCCCGCCTTGCGGAGCGCGGACGCCCCGGCCGACGCAGTCGCGCCGGTCGTGTAGACGTCGTCGACGAGGACGACCCGCCTCGGTGCCCCGGCCCGCGCCACGAACGCGCCCGCAACATTGCGCCGCCGCTCGGCCAGGCGC
>JACDAN010000108.1 GCA_013695385.1 Actinomycetota bacterium
GTCGTACCTAGCTCTGAAGCGCAGGAACGTGAGAACATGGATCCGGCACAACGACTACGAGGGAGGCCTTGATGGAAGCGTCCGCCGCCGGGATCATCGCCTCGCTGTGGCGTTACCCCGTCAAGTCGATGATGGGCGAGGAGCTCAACGCCTCGGTCGTGACGGAGCGCGGGCTACTGGGAGACCGCGCGTTCGCGCTCACTGATCGGGAGACAGGCAAGGTTGTGAGCGCCAAAGAGCCGCGCAAGTGGCAGGCGATGTTCGAGTTCCGAGCCGCTTATTCGGAGCCTCCGGGCGGAAACGGTCTCCAGCCGGTACGGATCACGCTCCCCGACGGCGCCGCCGTCATAACGAACTCGCCGAACTTCGACCAGGCGCTGTCGGGCGTGCTCGGCCGCGAGGTAGCGTTCGAAGCGAGTGCTCCCTCCGCGCCCTCGCTCGAGGAGTACTGGCCGGCGATCGAGGGCCTCGACCATCAAGACGTGATCACCGAAGAAGCGATGCCTGAGGGCACCTTCTTCGACGCCGCGACGGTGCATGTCCTCACGACGTCGACGATCAACCGGCTGCGGGAGCTGTATCCGGCCGGGCGTTTCGAAGTGCGGCGGTTTCGCCCGAACGTGGTTGTCGAGACCGAAGCCGCGGGTTTTGTCGAGAACGACTGGGTCGGCCGCGAGTTGACCCTCGGCGAGGACGTCCGCCTGCGCGTCGTCAAGCCTTGTCCGCGTTGCGTGATGACGACGCTGCCGCAATTCGACCTCCCGAAAGACCCCGGCATTCTGCGCGCCGCTGCGAAGCACAACGCGGCGAATGTCGGCGTGTACGCGTCGGTTCTGCAGGGCGGACGGGTGACGCGCGGAGACCAGGTTCTGCTCGCGTAGCCGCTAGGGCTCAGCCGTCAGCCTCTCCCGAGCAGCGCGACGGAGGCCGCGATGGCGATAGCCGCCACGATCCCGGCTACTGCGCGCGACCGCCGGGGCCTCGCAGACGGAGATCAGGGTCATCGCAGGGACGCCGAAGCTGCTCGGTACGATCGCCACGAAGGAGCTCAGCCCCGGCGAGTCGACCACGGTTTCCGTGCAATGGGACACCCGCAGTACCCGCGGTGACCAGACCATTCGCGCAACGGCCGATATCGCCAACGTCGTGGCCGAGTCGGACGAGACCAACAATACGCTCGACAAGGTTGTGACGGTCCGCGGCAACGGCGTCTGACCTCGATCGAGAGAGGCACATCCAGCGAGGGGGCCGGCGCATGTCGGCCTCCTCGCATCTGACAGGCGGTGATCCGCGCCTACCAATCGCCCGGAAACGTCCAGTGCCGGAACCGGGTCACGGCCAAGCCGAAAACGCGAGTCAGTACGGTCGTGCTCGTCCTCGGAGGCGCGGTGCGAGCGTATTCGCAAGTGGGCGAGGGAACGCGATCGTCTTCGGATCGCCGTCAGAGACGTAGCGGCGGGCCGGGTCGCGCCGAAGCTGGTCGAGCCACCAAGAGCTTCCGTACTCCGGATCCGATGCGCCCTTCGGCGTCGTTCGGATCCGTGGGATCGCACGCGGGTCGAATGCGTGCGTGAACGGCGACCTGGCCGGCTCGGCGCCGACGAGAAAGATGCCGTCGTGCGCGTAGCTCTGGCCGTTCCACGTCCCGCGCCAGGCGATCGATCGCGGCGTCGGCCATGCGCCAAGCGGTAGAGCGAGGGTCTTGACCCGCGCCTCTGGCACCGCGTCCGTGATCACCTCGCGACCGAGGACGATCTGCCGACGCGCCTCCTCGCCGCTCATCTCGCTGAACGGGATGTGATCCTTCGTGTGGTTTCCGAGCTCGAAGCCGTGCTCGACGAGCCAGCGGAGGAGGCGCGGGCCCTCGCTCACGCCGGCGAACGGCTCGCGGTTCGGATAGAACGTTCCGGCCAGCTCGAAGCCCGGGTGCGTGCGCGCGAAGTCGAGCATGATGCCGATCGCCGTCTGCGGCTTCACGTCGTCGGTGGCGTCGACCGCGAGCTGCTCCTTCGTCGAGTCGTCGAAGGTCAGCACCACGGGGCTCTTTCCCGCCGGCAGGTCGAGCTCGCCCCTCACGAGGTCGACCGCCTTGACAGGCCGGTACCCCTCGCGCCACAAGCGTTCGAGCTCCGCCCGAAACTCGTCCGGCGTCAGGTCGTAGTCTCCGCCTCCGTCTGCCCGGATCTGGTGGTACATCAGCACCGGCACGTCGCCGAGCTCGTTCGCCCGTACGGCCGCTGCCTTCGCCGTCGCGCTGTCAGGGGGTGGCGGCGCCGCCGGCTCCGGTGAGCTCTCGGCGGCTGCCGCTTTGGCCTTGCCTCGACTCGTCGGGATTGGCCCAAGGCGCCGCGCCTCGGAGAGTGCCTCCGACGTGTACGTGACGAGCGGATCCCAGAGAAGCCATTCGCGGATCCCGGCATCTTTCGCGCCCTCGATCTGCGCCCGCACCTCGGCAGGCCCATATGTGACGCCGAGCGAGAAATCCTGGAGCCAGGGGACGACGCGCGCCCCGGTTCCCCTCACCTGTCGCTGAAAGTCGCGCAGCGACCTCTGCACGATCGCGTACGGTTCACCGTTCGGGTAAGAGACGCCGTACTCGCCGGGGCCCCAGTGGGATGGGTAGAGCATCGGCGAGATGTAGTCGACGTTCCGTGCCATGGCCGGAATCGGCTGCGCGACCTCGGTCGGCCGTGTAGCGGCGACGCCGAACACGCTCGCGCCGAGGAACGTCCCGTAGGGCTGGAGCGCTTGACGCGCCTCGCCGAGGAACGTCGCGATCGACCGTCCCAGGTTCCCCTGGAAATTCGGGAACCGCATGCCGTCGATCGGACCGTCGGGCCTGCGCACGTAGTCGTAGAGGACATCGTCGATGCCGGCGGCCGCGGCGACCCGCGCGACATCAATGTTGTATCGGCGAACGGCCGGGTCCGCGAAGTTCGTGAAGCCGCCGTAGCCGGCGTAGGGCTCGCCGCTCGGCGTCTGAATGACCTGGCTCCGCCACCCTCGCTTCCAGGCCGCAGCCGCGTGGATCGGGTCGCGGAACGCGACGATGCGGCCGACGACCATTACGCCCCGGCGATGGAGGGTGTCGATCGCCTGGGGTAGGTCGTAGACGGCCTGAATGGAGCCGATGCGCCGACCGAACGGAATCGGCGCGTCGAAGCCGACAATGCCCGACTCGTCCTTCAGATCGAGCTCGACCGCGTTGACCCGTCCCGCGTCGACGAGGTCGAGGATTCCGCGGCGAAGTTCCGGATCCGCCCACGCATAGAACGTGACGTGAACCGCTCGTAGGGGCGCCCGCGGTCGGCGTGGGATCAGTTGCACCCGTACCCGCATCGAGGTTCGGTTGTCGAAGGCGTCGGTCGCGACCACCGAGACCGGCCGAGTGGGGGGCCTCGGGTAGCCGACGGAGAAACGACCATCGTCGACGGAGACGGAACGGCCGGCGACTGCCACGGCCACCCCGTCGTCCACGCTTCCCGCGAGCCGCATCGGCTGCAAAACCGGTGCCTTCAACGTCGACTGGTCGAGCCGCACCTGCGGCGGCGACGTATCGACCGTGAACCTCCAGCTGTGCTGGGCGCGGGAACCGGGGAGACGGCCGTCGGCCGTCACGGTCAGCGCGTGCTCTCCGTCCGGCAGCGCAGCGCCGGAAAACCGTGCCGCGCCGTTCTGCCGGACGACACGGTGCGTGACGTCTTCGGCGTCGAGAACCCAGCGCGCCTTGCGCAGCGTCTCCTCGTTCGCCCGGATCGCGAACGAAAGCGAGCGCCGAGCTTCCTTGCCGATCTTGGCGTCCGAACGAGGTCCTTCTGCGCTGAGGTCAGGCGCAGCGACCCGGAGCGCCGCCCATCCAGCAAGGAGCAGAGTTGCAGCGACGCCCGCTGCGATCAGCGTGCCCCGGCCTGGTCGGGGCACGTTCCAGGCGGGAATCGGCTTCGCACGTGTCCGGCGCGCTTCGGTGCGCTCGGCTGCTGCGGCGGTCACGATCCCTTCCGGCTGCGCCCGAGTCATCTCCGTTCGTCGGGGCCGGACCGGTGGCGGAATGCGCTCGGCAACGGCCGTGGCGCCTGTGCGGCCACGTCGGGACGGCGATCGGCCTTCCTGGCGCGCAACGGCCGCCGCGCTGTTCTCGAGGAGCCGATCGGAGAGCCGTGTTAAGGGTTCCGCGTCCTCCTCTTCCGCCTCTACTCCGAACGGCAGCCGGCGCCGCGGTGCCCTTGCCGGCGACTGGGGCGCCGCATCGCGACCCTCCGGAGCCACGACCTGCGACCGCAGGCGGTCAATCTCGGCCGTCGCAAGGTCGAGCGCACGACCGGCGGCGCGAAGCTCGGGAGACTTCCCATATCTCTCCAGCCGTTGCCCCCAGTCGCGGAGCTGCGCAAGTTGCTGGTCGTCCATCGGGCGTAAGTATGCGCAACCTTCTCCTCTCGGCCGCAAATTGCGAGTGTTTGCTCTTTCGCGTGCCTGGTGCGCGCGCACGCTCCTGAAGGCTCACCGCGCTACGACTTGGACGTCGTCGGTGCCTCCAACGACCGCGTCCTCGTGTACGTGCGCCCTCTCGTCCAGGATCGCCCGCGTCACACACGCACGAGCGCCGACATGGCTGTCGTGAAGGAGGATGGCTTCCCGGACGTGGGCGTCTTCCTCGACGACGACGCCGGGGCCGACCACCGACCGCTCGACGGTTCCGCGTACGTGCGCGCCGGCAGCGACCAGACTCCCGTCGATCGTCGCCGAAGCCTCGATCCGCGCCGGCGGGCGCTGCAGGCCCGTGGTCAGGATCGGCCACGCAGGATCGTCGAGCGTCAGCCCCGGCTCGGGCGCCAGCAGCTCCATGTGCGCCTGCCAGTAGCCGTCGATCGTTCCGACGTCGCGCCAATATCCGTCGAACCCAAAGGCGTGTGCGGCACCCTCGTCGACCAGCCGGGGGAGGAGTTCGTGCCCGAAGTCGCGGAGTCCGGAGGAATCTCCCTCCTCTGCGAGCTCGTCGAGAATTCGGAGCAGCTTGCGCGCGTCGTATGCGAAGACCTCGGTCGTGACCACGTTCCCGCCTGGAGCGTCGGGCTTGTACGCGAACTCGCGGACCTGCCCGTCACGGCCGACCTGAACGACTCCGTAGCGCGATGCGTCCTCCTTCGTGACCTTGGTGGTGACCATGGTCACGGCCGCGCCGGAATCGACTTGTTGCGCGACGACGTCCGCGTAGTCGAGCTTGTAGACATGGTCGGCGGAGAGCACGAGCAGCACGTCCGGATCATGGTCTGCGATCACCTCCCGGTTGCGGTAAATCGCGTCCGCGTTCCCTTCGTACCAGCCGCTCTCGGAGTCACCGAGGTAGGGATGCAGGATTCGCAGGCCGCCGCGCGTGCGGTCGAGATCCCACGGCCGCCCGTTGGCGAGCTGCCTCGCCAGTTCGTGCGGCTCGTACTGCTGGATCACCCAGACATCGCCGATGCCGCTATGCATGCAATTCGACAGGGGAAAGTCGATCAGCCGGTACACACCCGCGAATGGCAGGGCCGGCTTCGCTCTTTCGTCCGTGAGCGGGGCGAGGCGGCCGCCTTCGCCACCCGCGAGGACGAGTGCCAGGACGCGCGGTCGATTCATCTCGAGGCTCGTGCCCCCAGAACGGCGAAGCCACACCGATCACGATCTCTCTCCGGCTCGGCGGCCGGCAGCAGCTCCTCGGTCGAGGCCTGCGTCTCGTCGGGCGGCTGGACTCCTAGTCGTCGCCCTCGTTCATGGTGGGAAAAGTCATCGGCCATGGCACCTCCCGCGTTTGCTCGCTGTTCCCGCCATCGTGATCTTGACGCCGACCGCGTTCGGACGTCAGTGAGCATTCACACGGCCGCAGGTGAGCCCCCATTTCCGCCTGCCGGGCGGTGGGCCGAGGTGCTTTACGCCCGCCCCGACCGGCCCTGACGCTCAGTCCCGACGGCGCTCACAAAAAATTTTCATGGCTCGTCTACACTTCCGTGATGCGGTGGGGTCTAGTTCTTTCACTCTAGGGTCGATGTCAGCTTCAACCCGGGTCTTGGTGCTCTCGGGCGCAGCACGCTGTGCTGTGCGCTCGTCTGCGCGCCTGGGATCGGCCCTGGTGCTGCTCGTGATCGGCGTCTCCGGTTTTGGCGCCGCAGCGGCGTTTGCCGCCGCTGCGAGTCCGGCACAGGCGCCAAC
>JACDAN010000045.1 GCA_013695385.1 Actinomycetota bacterium
GCTTTGCTGGTCGCGCGCCGCCCGCTTGCGGTAGTTGTCGAACTCGGCCTGAACCCGCTGGAGGGTGTCCAGGAGCTCATCCCGCTCGCGCTGAAGGCCTTCGAGATCGTCGAGCTCATCGACCTCTTCGACCTCGGTGTTCTCGACGTCCTCGGCCATTACGAGGTCTTGGCCTCTTCCTCGTCGATGATCTCGTAGTCGGCTTCCTCGACGACCTCGTCGTCGGAGCTGCCCGAGGCACCGTTGCCTCCGTCGCCGGGTGCAGACTGCGCCTGTTGCGCGCTGGCCTGCGCGTAGATCGCCTCGGCGAGCTTCTGCGAGGCCTCTTGCAGCGCCTCGGTCTTCGCGCGGATCTCGCCGACGTCCTCGCTCTCGAGCACGCCCTTGAGCTCCATGATCCGGCCCTCGATCGTCGAGGCGTCGGACTCCTCGAGCTTGTCGCGATGCTCCTTGAGCGTGCGCTCGGACTGGTAGGCGAGCGACTCCGCCTGGTTCCGGGCGTCCGCGAGCTCGCGAAGGTTGCGGGCCTCGTCGGCATGCGCCTCGGCGTCGCGGATCATCTGCGCGACCTCCTCCTCCTTGAGCCCCGAGCCGCCCTCGATCCGGATCTGCTGCTCGTTGCCGGTGCCGAGATCCTTGGCGGAGACGTTGATGATCCCGTTGGCGTCGATGTCGAAGGCGACCTCGACCTGCGGCATGCCCCGTGGCGCCGGCGGGATCCCGACCAGCTGGAACTTGCCGAGCGTCTTGTTGTAGAGCGCCATCTCCGACTCGCCCTGAAGGACGTGCACCTCGACCGAGGGCTGATTGTCCTCGGCGGTCGAGAACGTCTCCGACTTCTTCGTCGGGATCGTCGTGTTGCGCTCGATCAGCTGCGTGAACACGCCGCCCTTCGTCTCGATTCCGAGGGAGAGCGGGGTGACGTCCAGCAGCAGGATGTCCTTGACCTCGCCCTTGAGGACGCCGGCCTGGATGGCCGCCCCGACGGCGACGACCTCGTCCGGGTTGACGCCCTTGTGCGGGTCCTTGCCGACGACTTCCTTGACCTTGTCGACGACCACCGGCATGCGGGTCATGCCGCCGACGAGGACGACGTGATCGATGTCCTTCGCCTCGAGCCCCGCGTCCGAGAGCGCCTGCTTCGTCGGGCCGACCGTGCGCTCGAGGAGCTCCGCGGTCAGCTCGTTGAGCTTGGCGCGCGTCAGTTGGAGGTCGAGATGCTTCGGGCCCTCGGGAGTCGCGGTGACGAACGGCAGGTTGATCTGGGTCGTCATCGTCGACGAGAGCTCGATCTTCGCCTTCTCTCCCGCCTCGTAGAGCCGCTGGAGCGCCATCTTGTCGGCGGCGAGGTCGATGCCCTGATCCTTCTTGAACTCGGCGACCATCCAGTCGACGATCGCCTTGTCGAAGTTGTCGCCGCCGAGGTGGTTGTCACCCGCGGTCGACTTGACCTGGAAGAACCCCTCGGCGAGCTCGAGCACGGAGACGTCGAACGTCCCGCCGCCGAGATCGAAGACGAGGACGGTCTGCTCCTCCTCCTTGTCGAGCCCGTAGGCGAGCGCAGCGGCCGTGGGCTCGTTGATGATCCGGAGGACGTTGAGCCCGGCGATCTTGCCGGCGTCCTTGGTCGCCTCGCGCTGCGCGTTGTTGAAGTAGGCCGGGACGGTGACGACGGCGTCCGTCACGGACTCTCCGAGATACGCCTCGGCGTCGGCCTTCAGCTTCTGGAGGATCATCGCGGAGATCTCCGGCGGGGCGTACTCCTTGCCCCCGGCTTTGACGCGGACGTCGCCGCCGTCGCCGTCGACGACCTCGTAGGCGACGATCTTCATCTCCTCCGAGACCTCGGATCGCTTCCGCCCCATGAAGCGCTTGATCGAGAAGATCGTGTTCTGGGGGTTCGTGACCTGCTGACGCTTTGCCGGCGGGCCGACGAGCCGCTCGCCGTCGCCGGTGAAGGCCACGACGGAGGGCGTTGTCCGCCCGCCCTCGGCGTTCGGGATCACGGTGGGCTCACCGCCCTCGAGCACCGCCATGCAGGAGTTCGTTGTGCCAAGATCGATGCCGATCGTCTTTGCCATGTGCGTTTCCCTCCGTGGAGACTTGGGTGTGGGTAACCGAAGAAATCTAAGCCTGAATGTAGCAGGTTGTCCCGCTCGTGGGCTCTCCGAGAGCCCTGCCGTACGACCGCACCGGTAAGAGGCGGCCTGGAGCCCAGGCTCGCCGGTACGCTCCCCTGCGCCCGTGGCTGACCCTCGTGTCCAGGAATACGCCCGCCTGCTCGTCGAGCGGTCGATCGACGTTCAGCCGGGATGGCAGGTCATGGTGATCTCCCAGCCGGCCGGCCGCCCGCTGCTCGAGGAGGTCGTCCGGCTGATCGCTCGCCGCGGCGCGTACCCGCTCGTGCGATTCAGCTACACGATGGAGCAGCTGCCGTTCCTCTATACCTGGGCCGAAGAGGCGCCGACGGAACTGCTCGAAGAGGTCGCCCCCGCCGACGAGCACGTGTGGAACACGATCGACGCCTGGATGCTCCTTGGCGCCCCGGAAAACTCGCGGGAGGGAGCGGACATCCCGTCGGAACGGCGCGACGCCGTCCACAAGGCGCACGCCGCCTTCCTCCAACGTCGGCTCAGGATGGAGATCCCCTGGGTCACCTGCCGTTTCCCGTGTCCTGCGCTGGCGCAGGAGGCGGGGATGGGGCTCCGCGCCTTCGAAGAGTTCATCTATGGGGCCTGCCTCCTCGATTGGGATGCCGAAGGCGAGAAGATGAAGAGGATCAAGGACCGCTTCGACCAGGCGAGCGAAGTGCGGATCGTCGGCGCCGAGACGGATCTCCGATTCAGCCTCGAGGGCCGGACCGGCGAGGTCGACGACGGCCACGCGAACATGCCGGGCGGAGAGGTCTTCTACAGCCCGGTCGAGGAATCGACGGAAGGCGTGGTCAGCTTCATCGAGTACCCCGCCTACCAGGAGCCCGACCTCGTCGAGGGCGTCCGCATGCGCTACGAGGGCGGCAAGGTCGTCGAGGCCTCTGCGACCGCGAACGAGGATGCGCTGATCACCAAGCTCGACCGGGACGAAGGAGCGCGAATCCTCGGCGAGTACGGGATCGGCTGCAACCCCGGGATCCAGCGGTACATGAAGAACACGCTCTTCGACGAGAAGATGTACGGCACGATCCACCTCGCGGTCGGCGCCGGCCTTCCCACGATCGGCGGCAAGAACGTCAGCGCGGTCCACTGGGACATGGTCAAGGACCTTCGAAACGGCGGACGCATCGAATGCGACGGCGAAGTCGTTCAGCTCGATGGTGAGTGGCAGTTCTGACCCTGTAGAGCTCGTCGATCACGATCCCAGCTGGGCCGGGCTCTACGAGGAGGAGCGCGAACGAATCGGCGGGATCTTCGACGGACAGGCGGTGGGCATCGAGCACATCGGCTCGACATCGGTGCCAGAACTGTGCGCCAAGCCGGTCGTCGACGTTCTCGTAGGGGTTCGCGAGCTCACGCTCTCGGACGAGCAGATCGGCGAGATGGAGCGCCTCGGATACGAGTACCTGGGCGAGCACGGAATCCCCGGCCGCCTCTTCTTCCGGAAGTCGCCGCGGACGCATCACGTCCACGTCGTCGAGCATGGCGGCGAGCACTGGCTGCGTCACCTCGCTTTCCGCGACACGCTTCGGAGCGATCCGGCCGAGGCCGCCCGCTACGACGAGTTCAAGCGGCGGCTCGCGGCGGAGGGGCACTCGCGAGACAACTACACGGAGCTGAAAACGCCCTTCATCCGGGAGGTCGAGGCGCGGGCTCGCGCGAGGGGCCCCCGACCACCCGCCTGAGCGCAGCGGCCGCGGCCGGCTCGGCCATCAAGATCCCGGCGAAGATCACGGCGCAGCCCGCGAGACCGATCGCGCCCAGCCGGTCGCCCGCGAAGAGGTAGCCGGCGACCCCGGCGAAGACCGCCTCGAGCGAGAAGATGATCGCGATCCGCGTCGCGCTGACACGCCGCTGCGCCCAGACCTGGACGAGCAGCGCGAAGGCGACGGCGAAGAGGCCCGTGACGAGCAGCGCCGCCCAAACGGTCGTCCCCCGGGGAGGGGAGAGATCGCCGATCGCGAGCGCGACCGCCCCGAAGAGCGCGCAGGCCGTCGCAACCTGGACGAACGTCAGCGCGAAGACGTCGTACCGGTTGGCATAGCGTCCCACCATCACGATCTGCAGCGCCTGCGCCAGGGTGCTTGCGAGGACGAGGAGGTCACCAGATGCGGAGCTCTCCGGTATTCCGGAGAGCATCGCCAGACCGACGATTGCCAGGCCCACGGCAAGCCAGAGCTCGCGTGAGATCCGCGTTCGGAAGAGTGCGAGCGCCAGCAGCGGCGTGAAGAGGACATAGAGGCCGGTGATGAACCCGGTGTTGGTCACCGTCGTTCGCTCGAGGCCCGCAGTCTGCAACCCGATCCCCAGGGCGACGAGCACTCCCAGGACTCCCCCCGCGCGGAGCCCACCGCGTCGGAGGCCACGGAACCGGCCGAGGGCGAGAGGCGCAAGTGCCACACCGGCGATCGCGTAGCGCACCGCGAGAAAAGCGAAGAGCGGATAGAGCTCGACGGCGTCCTTGACCTGGACGAACGTGAGACCCCAGACCGCCGTGACGAGGATCAGTGCGGCGGTCGCCACACGGCGATCTTCGCTGAAAGTCTCACGACTTTCAGGACTCTGACGAGC
>JACDAN010000130.1 GCA_013695385.1 Actinomycetota bacterium
GCTCGTCGGGCTCATAACCCGAAGGTCGCGGGTTCGAATCCCGCCCCCGCTACTCAAAGAAAGGCCCGCTCAGGCGGGCCTTTTTCGTGTTCAGGGGTCGCCTCGAACCGGTGCCGTGGCTCCAATATGGCTCCAATTTGTCGCCAGCGACGCTATGCGGCGCCTAATTGCCCTCAGTGCGAGCGCGCTCGTCTGGTAAAGAGTGGCGCAGCGAGTAGGGCGGCTGGTGGACGCCGGCCGCGGTGGCCGCCGGACGCCAGACAAACGCTCCCAGTTCTTCTCGTTCGTACGCCATGGTCCGCCGCTTAGGGTGGGGACGATGAGCGTGGTCGCCCGAATCGGCGGCGACGTGCCGCACGCGTCCAGGCCTCCGCGCAGCGGTGCCATCAGATCGATGGACCGCGGCGGCCGGCCCGTCTTCTAGGCCCGGCACGATCCGACCTTCGACATTCTTCTGCTCAACGACCAGGGTGCGCGCGCGGACGTGTCGCGACTCGAGCGCGAGCGCCTCGTGTGTCCGCAGCCCCGGCGTAGGGAGGTCGCGGGTCCGAGGGCCGGAACAGCCCGATCAACGCAGCCGAGGGCTAGTGTTGGCCGCCGTGGCGGTGCCTGACTTCCAGACGGTCATGCGCCCTGTACTCGTAGCGCTCGCCGAGGGCAACGACCTCTCGAGCTCCGCGATCCGATCCGCGGTCGCGCAGCACTTCTCGCTCAGCCAGGCCGAACTCGACGAGAAGATCCCGAGTGGTCGCGCCAAGACGTTCGCAAATCGCATCGGCTGGGCCCTCACCTACATGTACCGTGCCCTGCTGATCGAGCGCCCGAAGCGGTCGACCTACCGAATCACCCACCGCGGCAGGGCCGTCCTCGAGCAGCATCCGAAACGCGTAGACCTGAAGGTGCTGTCGCAATTCGAGGAATTCGTCGCCTTCAAGACGTCGAAGCCGTTGGACGGCACGGTGATCGCGCCGGCAGCCCCGACCGTCGTCGCTGCAACTGCGCCCGCGGCTTCGGAACAGACGCCTGAGGAGCAGATCGACGCCGCTCACGAGGAGATGCGAACGGCGCTCGCCGCCGAGGTGATCGACCGAGTACGCGAGCGCTCGCCCGACCTGTTCGAACAACTGGTGCTCGACGTGCGCGTGGCATGGGGTACGGCGGCACGATGGAGGACGCGGGGCAGCATCTAGGGCAGAGCGGTGACGAGGGCGTCGATGGGGTCATCCGTGAGGACGAACTCGGGCTCGATCTGATCTACCTTCAAGCGAAGCGGTGGGCAGCGCCGGTGGGACGGCCCGAGATTCAGAAGTTCTTCGGCGCCTTGCATGGAAAGCGCGCGACGAAGGGAGTCTTCATCACGACCTCCTACTTCACCAAGGAGGCGATCGAGTACGCGGATAGCGTCACTCCGAGGGTCATACTCGTCGACGGGCAACGACTCGCGCGCCTTATGGTCGCCCACGACGTCGGCGTGACGACTGCTCGAAGCGTCGAGATCAAGCGGCTCGACCTCGACTACTTCGCCACGGATGAAGACGACGACGGCGGCCCCGCGCCCGCGCCGAGTGACTCCACGTAGTCACTCTCAGCTCAAGCACTCACCGCGCCAGGAGTAGCCGCTGTGAGCCGGACCGGGTTCCACGGAGACCGGGTTTCGTGGGTTGCGTAGGGTTTCACGGCAGCGTAGTCGGGCCAGTGCCGACGTCGAGCGCAGCGAGCCCGTAGGGCGAGCCAGGCGAGGCGTCGGCGGCGATCTGGATCGACGGGCGCCCCGGATCGGCGCCGTTTCGGCCGGCGGGAGCGCCGGCCGGTCCGGTCCGAGCCGCTGAGAGCCGCTCTGCGGGCCTCGGCGGAAGCGCCGCGACCGATCCGTCGCCCGAAATCAGGCGCCGAGCGGCGTGGAACGCCTCGAACTCGACCGGCGGCAGGTCGCCGAGCGACTCGTGCAGCCGCTCGTGGTTGAACCAGCCGATCCACTCGACGGTTGCGAGTTCGAGCTGGCTGCGGGAGCGCCAGACGCGATCGGCGATCAGCTCGGTCTTGAAGCTGTCGACGAAGCTCTCCGCCAGTGCGTTGTCGTAGGCGTCGCCGACCGAGCCGACCGAGGCCAGCACACCGTGGTCTGCGAGCGTCTGGGTGTAGTCGACGCTCGTGTACTGGCTGCCGCGATCGGAGTGGTGCACGAGGCAGACGTCGGCGCCGGGCGCACGCTGGCCGAGCGCCATCCGCAGCCCATCGAGCACGAGCGTCGTGCGCATGTGGCCGGCGAGCTGCCAGCCGACCACGCGGCGGCTGAACGCGTCCAGCACGAACGCGAAGAACACGAGCCCCTCCCAGCACCTGAGGTAGCTGAGATCCGCGACCCAGAGCCGGTTCGGTCGCTCGACGGCGAAGTCGCGCCCGACCAGGTCCGCCCGCCGCCGCGCCGCGGGATCGGGCTTGGTGGTGCGCCACGGCTTGCCGCGCCGCTTGGCTCCTTGCATGCCGTCGGCGCGCATCAGCCGCTGCACCCGACAACGCGGGGTGTGTTCGCCGGCCCTCCCGAGCGCCTTCCACATCCTGCGATAGCCGTAGGCGTAGTAGTTGGCCGCGTGCAGGGCGCGGATCCGGGCGACCAGTCGCTCGTCCTCGAGCGCCCGAGCTGACCGCTCGCCGGTCTTGCGCTGGTAGTAGGCGGACGCCGACACGCCCAGGGTCTGACAGATCGGCTCGACCCCGAAGCGGCCGCTGTGCTCGTCGACGTAGCGGCTCACTTCGGACGGTCTGGGTCGAGCTCGCGCGCGAAAAACAGCGACGCCGACTTCAGGATCTCGTTCGCCCGGCGCAGCTCGTAGTTCTCCTTGCGCAAGCGGCGGATCTCCTCACGCTCCTGGCTGGCCAGCAGCTCGGGGCGCTTGCCGCTGTCGGCCTCGGCCTGACGGACACGCTTCCTGAGCGTCTCCGGATGGATGCCGAGATCAGCCGCGATCTGCGCGATCGGCCGCTCCGACTCGAGCGCCAGCCGGACCCCGCGATCGATCAACTCCTGTGGGTACTTCCTTCCTCGTGGCATCGCCGGAGGGTCTCCTCTCCCCAGGACAGCATCCTGGCTGCGAGGTCTCCGTCAAACCCGGCCTGGCTCACGACGGGCTTCTCGGGCGGTCTTGCCTTCAGCGATCTTTCGGCTCAGGTAGGCCTTTGCTTGGGGGTGGTGTCGTTGTTGGACGATGGCGATGCGGTAGAGCGCGGCGTTCAGTTGTCGGTTGCCGCCGCGGTGGAGGCGGTGGCGTCCTGAGGTCTGCCCTGAGCCGCATGGGATCGGGGCAGCACCGCAGAAGCGGGCGAAGGCGGCGGCGTCGCGAAAGCGTCGGACGTCGCCGGCTTGGGCGATGATCACTGCAGCGAGGTTGGTGCCGGCGCCTTGGAGGTCTTCGAGGGGGTTGCCATGCG
>JACDAN010000144.1 GCA_013695385.1 Actinomycetota bacterium
GTCATCGACTCGACGTACTTCTTCGCCGCCTTGATGTTCTGCACGCTCTTGCGCTCGACGAGCCGGCTCATGATGAACGGCTTGAAGAGCTCGAGCGCCATCAGCTTCGGCAGCCCGCACTGGTGCAGCTTCAGATACGGCCCGGCCACGATCACGGATCGGCCGGAGTAGTCGACGCGCTTCCCGAGCAGGTTCTGGCGGAAGCGGCCCTGCTTGCCTTTCAGCATGTCGGACAGCGACTTCAGCGGCCGGTTGCCCGGTCCCGTCACCGCACGACCGCGGCGGCCGTTGTCGAACAGCGCGTCGACGGCCTCCTGCAGCATCCGCTTCTCGTTGTTGACGATGATCTCGGGCGCGCCCAGGTCGAGCAGCCGCTTCAGGCGGTTGTTCCGGTTGATTACGCGCCGGTAGAGGTCGTTCAGGTCCGAGGTGGCGAATCGGCCACCATCGAGCTGCACCATCGGGCGCAGCTCCGGCGGGATCACCGGGACGGCCTCGAGGATCATCCAGTCCGGCTTGTTCTCAGAGGTGATGAACGCGCTCACGACCTTCAGGCGCTTGATCGCCCGCTCACGCTTCTGGCCCTTCGACGTCTTGATCGTCTCGCGCAGCGTCGCCGCCTCGACGGTCAGGTCGAGATCGCGCAGAAGGTCGCGGATCGCCTCCGCGCCCATGCCACCGCGGAAGTAGACGCCAAAGCCGTACGGCGAGCCGAAGCGGTCCTTGAGCTCCCGGAAGAGCTGCTCGTCGTTCACGACGAGCTTGGGCTCGAGCTCGCGGAAGAGCTTCCACGTCTCCTCGAGCCGCCGCACCGAATCGACACCGGCCTCGCGCGCGTCCTCGCGCCGGGACTCGATGTCGGAGTACATCTCGCGCACCTTCAGCGCCCACTGGGCGACGGTGTCGAGGTCGTCCTTGCGGGCGCCCTCCTTGAGGCACAGGTCGTACGCGAGCTCGCGCACGTCGGCGGGATCCATCGACGAATCGGCCGCGGCCAGCACGTCCTTGAGAAGGCCCGCACCTACGGTGCGCGCTTTCTCTAGATTTTTCTCATCGATGCCGGCGGTCAGCTTGGCGTCGGCTTCATCTAGTGATCCTCCGGTCAGCAGGATCTCCAGCACCTTGTTGACGTGCTTCGTGACGGCGCCCTTCTTCGACCCGGAAGCAACCTCGAGCTCCGCGCGGAGGGGCCGTAGCGCCTCCTGGATCTGCTGGGCGGCGGTCGCGGCCTGCTCGAGCTCGCGCGGGGCGAGCCTGCGGTCGGCGCGGGTCGCAGTGGCGCGGACGAGCTCGCGGATCTTCTTCGGGTCCTCGGTCGAGATCTTGCCGGAGAGCTCCGGGAAGATCCCCGAGGCGAGCGAGCGCACGTCCTCGAGCGTCGGCAGGACCTGCTCCTCGGCCCAGTTGGCGAGCCCGCGGGCCCAGAAGTCGTCGTCCTCGTCGAAGCCCTTGTCCTTGCCCTTCGCGAAGTAGTCGCGCCGGCGCTGGAGCCGCTGCTCGAGCGCCGCGAGCGCCTCGTCGCGGTCGACGTAGATCTGCTCCGACTCGGAGCGCACCTTGTCCTCGAGGTCCGCGAGGTCCTTCTGACGGGCCTCGAAATCGACGCCCGTCACGATCGAGGCGGCGAAGTAGAGCACCTTCTCGAGCTCGCGCGGTGCGATGTCGAGCAAGTACCCGATCCGGCTCGGCACGCCCTTGAAGAACCAGATATGCGAGACGGGGGCGGCGAGGTCGATGTGACCCATGCGCTCGCGCCGCACCTTCTGGCGCGTTACCTCGACGCCGCAGCGCTCGCAGATGATGCCCTTGTAGCGGACACGCTTGTACTTGCCGCAGTAGCACTCCCAGTCCTTCGTGGGACCGAAGATGCGCTCGCAGAAGAGCCCGTCGCGCTCCGGCTTCAGGGTGCGGTAGTTGATGGTCTCCGGCTTGGTGACCTCTCCCGAGGACCAGTCGCGGATCTGCTTCGACGAAGCGAGTCCAATCCTGATTGCATCGAAATCGTTGATATCGATCACGCGCATTCACCTCCGGTGAATGCGTTAGAAAAGCGGAGCTGCGGCAAGATCGTCCTTTCGTTCAGCGTCATCTGATTCTTGATCTCAATCTCTTTCTAACCTCGAATTGGGCGACGTCAGTCGTCCAATTCGAGGTCAGCGACTTCCTCCGCGATCGGGCCGACCTGCGCCTGCGCCTCCTCCTCGGCCTCCTCGCCGGGGGTGAGGACGACATCAGCGAGATCGTCGAGCTCCTCGTCGGCGGCAAGCACGAGCTCGCCGTCCTGGTCGACACGCTCCTGACCCTCCTCGACCTCCTCGGCCGTCGGCTGGCGCGCGGCGGCCCGCAGCGAGCCCGGCGAGAGATCGATCCCAAGCTCCTCCGCGGCGCGGAGCAGCTCGTCGTCCTCCTCCCGCACCTCGACCTCACGGCCCTCGTCCGAGAGCACATGCACGTCGAGCGCGAGCGACTGCATCTCCTTCAGCAGCACCTTGAACGACTCCGGGATCGACGGCTCGGCGATGTTCTCGCCCTTCACGATCGCCTCGTATGCCTTCACGCGGCCGATCGTGTCGTCGGACTTGATCGTGAGCATCTCCTGGAGCGTGTACGCCGCGCCGTAGGCCTCCAGCGCCCATACCTCCATCTCGCCGAAGCGCTGGCCGCCGAACTGCGCCTTGCCGCCCAGCGGCTGCTGGGTGACGAGCGAGTAGGGGCCCGTCGAGCGAGCGTGGATCTTGTCGTCCACGAGGTGAAGCAGCTTGAGGATGTACATGTAACCGACGGTGACCTTCTGCTCGAAGGGCTCGCCGGTCTTGCCGTCGAAGAGCCGCACCTTGCCGGAGACCTTGCGGCCCTCCGGGCGCGACTGGTCGACGTTGAACTTGATCGGCGAGTCGGGGTTCTGGCGCGTCCACGCGACGAGCGCCT
>JACDAN010000168.1 GCA_013695385.1 Actinomycetota bacterium
GGCGCAGGCGCTCGGCCCGGTCTTCCTCCTCCCGGGCCTTGCGGACCGTCTCGTAGTCGAATGCACCACGCCGCTTGCTCGTGACCGGGTCGACCACGCGGAACCCGAAGCGTCCGTCGGTGAGGGCGAGCAGCTCGTCGGGCCCCGGCGGCGGCCGGTCGCGGCCGGCGTCGGCGACGATCACGACCTTGAACTCGAGTCCCTTGGCGGAATGGATCGTGAGCAGGCGGACGGCATCGGCGCCCTCCTCCTCGGCGACGGCCTCCAGCTCCTTCGCCCCGACTGCCTCCTGGTCGCGCATGAACCGGAGGAAGCCCTCGACATCCTTTCCGCGAAGCTCCTCGTAGGCCCGGGCGAGCCGCGCCAGCTTGCGAAGATTCGCGTACCGCCGCTTGCCGTCCCAGTGGGTCAGCACAGCCAGGTCGTAGTCGTGCTCGACGAGGATCTGCTCGCAGAGCCGCTCCAGCGAGAGTCGCGTCGACGCCGCCGCGAGCCGTTCGTACCGCTGCTTGAAGGCGCGGAGAAGCCGCTCGTCGTCGTCGCCGAGATGCTCCGGGGGATTGCGCTCGAGCCCGGAGAAGAGCGGTCTCCGTCCGGCAGCGCGCCGGAGCAGGTAGAGCCCGTCGTTGGAGATCCCGACGAAAGGCGACGCAAGGACGGCAACGAGCGCCTGGTCGTCGTAGCGGTTCTGCAGCAGGCGAAGGTAGGAAAGGAGATCGACGACCTGCTGCTGGCCGAAATAGCCGCGGCCCGTGGCGCGATAGGTCGGAATGCCGAGCTCCCGGAGCTCCTGCTCATACCACTCGGCGTCGGTTCCGGCGGCGAACAGGAGGACGATCTCCCCCGCGGTGGCAGCGCCGGTCTGGATCAACTCGCGGACGCGCTGCGCAACGTGCCTGGCCTCGGCCCGGCGCCAGTGGACTCCCGACCCGCTGTAGGTCGACTTGTCGGTGACGAGCAGCTCGACCGGGTGGCCGAAAACCGGGTCGGGAAATTCCCCGGAGGCGGTCAGCCGCTGAAAATCCTCGCCGAAGTCGCCGCGGAAGAGATAGTTGACAGCCTCGAGCACCTCGGGGCGAGAGCGGTAGTTCCGAACGAGAGGCAACCCCCCACCCGACTCTTCTCGTCTGTCCCGGAAGACGGCGACGTCGGCGTGCCGGAACCCGTAGATCGACTGGAACTCGTCACCGACCAGGAAGACATCGCGATCGCCGGGGCCGGCGGCGAGCAGATCCACGAGCTCGCACTGGAGGCGGTTCGTGTCCTGAAACTCGTCGACCATGATCGCCCGGAATCGCAGCGCCTCCCGCTCGCGGAGCTCGCGATTGTCGCGAAGGAGATCGCGCGCGAGCAGCTGGAGATCCTCGAAGTCGAGCGCCGATTCCCTCCGCTTCGCAGCCGCGTAGCAGGCTGCGTAGCCGTCGAGCAGCTGTTGGAGGAGATCGCGGTCGCGCGTAGCGAGCTCGTCGAGAGCGGCCTGTTGTACGGCGATACGCGCCTCCTCGTAGGTGGCGGCGCGCTCTCCTCTTGCGCGATGGACGCCGAGATCGAGCAGGTCGTCCGGCCGGGGCTCTGCCCCGGCGATCGCGTCGAGCAGATCGCGCGCCGCAGTGCGCTGCAGGTCGGTTGCCGCCTCGTCGTCCGCGACGCACGTGGCTGCGACGCGCAGCGCCTCGACGCGCTCGGCAAGGGGCGGACGCTCCCCGAGCTCGAGCACGAGCTCCCGGCCGGCCGAGCGCAGCGTCTCGTAGATCCCGGTGATCATCCGGCGCAGGCCGCGGGCCGTGTACGTCGTCAGCAGGCGAACGCTGTCATCGTCGCCCCGCGAGCAGAACGCATCGAGCGCCTCGTCGAACGCCTCGCTCGAGAGAACCGATGCCTGCGCGTCGTCGAGCTCTCGGAAGCGCGGGTCGAGGCCGGCCTCGAACGGATAGGTCTTGAGGAGGCGGTTGCAGAAGCCGTGGATCGTCGAGATCCAGGCTCCATCGAGACTGCGGGCGAGGTCGGCCCGGCCGCGGCGGCGCAGCTCGGCCCTGATCCGAGCCCTGAGCTCCCCCGCCGCGCGCTTCGTATAGGTGATGACGAGGACCGAGTCCACGTCGAGCCCTCGATCGCAGACCGCCTCCACGAACCGCTCCACGAGCACGGCCGTCTTGCCCGTGCCGGCTCCTGCGGACACGAAGACCCGGCCCCGGGCGTCGATCGCCGCGCGTTGCTCCGGATTCGGAGTCCAACCCTCGCTCATGCGCGCCTCACCCGGCACATCGGCCAGACATCGCACCACGACGGGCACTCCCCGCCCCTCGGGTCGTGCGTCACGTCACCCGTCCCGATCCGGCCGACGAAGCCGCGGGCCGCTTCCAGCGCACCTTCAACCTGCTTCCAGAAGGCCTCCTCGTCGAGGTAATCCGCGGTCGCGAAGCCCGGCAGGACGTCCTCCTTCGCATCGCTGCGCAACAGTCCGCGGGGGCCGCGGTCGCCGGCGAGCGGCCGATACAGCCCGCCGAGCGGCTCGATGCCGACGAGATCGCGCAGGACGAGCATGTAGAGCGGAATCTGGAGGCGAAGATCCCGTTCGATGTCCCGCGCCGACGGCGCGGTCTTGCCCGACTTGTAGTCCTGTACGATCCCGCGCGCGCTGAACGGGTCGACGTCGATCCGGTCGATCTTTCCGGAGAGGGAGATTCCGTCACCGAGCTCGAGTCCGCGCTGGAGCTCTGGTTGCGATCGCTCGGAGCCGAAGGACACCTCGAACTGCCGCGGCTCGAGTGGGCTCCCCGCCTCCGCCTCGGCACGGACGAGCCGCTCGAGGTCCCGCGCGAGACCCTGCTCCAGCTCTCGCCGCTGCAGGTCGCTCATCTCGAGGCGGACGCCGGCGAGTGCCTCTTCGAGGCACTGCCGCATATACCGGACGGCATCTTCGACCTGCTCGGCAACGACGCGGTCGGCGCCGAGCTCCTTCGGGAGGCCTCTGAAGAAACGGAAGAGGGCCGAATGCGCGACCGAGCCCCGCAGCTTGGCGTCGACCTCCTGGTCGATCGTCCTCGGATCGATCACACGGTCGAAGAACCAGGCCGACGAGCAGTCGGCGAAGCGCTCGAGCTCGGTGACGTTGAAGGTACTTCGGCCGCGCAACTCCTCGAGGACGAGTGGGTGGGTAAGACGGGTTGTCCGGTGGAAGGCGCGGCGAGCCCGGTCGAGCTTCCGCTCCCAGCCGTTCGCGCGGGCAAGCCCCTCGACGTCGTCGCGGCGCGCCTCGTCGGCCCAGAGGCCGGCGATCGTGCGGAGTCGTTCGCGTTCGGTCGGGGCCGCTTCGAGCATCCAGGTGAGCGAGGAGAGCGGCCTCCGGGTCGTCCAGCGGGCGACGTCCTCAGCCGGGAACACGGCGACCGCCTCCTCCCAGAAGGGGCTCGCTTCGCGGGGACTGCCTTCGTCGGTCGCAGCTTCGCGGACGAGGTACAGCCGCTCGGCGGGGCGGGTGCATGCGGTGTAGAACAGATAACGGTCGCGGGTCACAGCGTCGCCGCGCCGAAGGCGCGGGCCGAGCCGCCGGCGCACGTCGTCATCGAGGAACGGGGTCGCCGGAGCTCGCCGTGGCAGGCTCCCTTCCTCCAGTCCGAGCACGAAGGTGTGCCGGAAACGCCGGGTTCGAGCCCGCATGAGATCGAGCACAGGCACTCGGCCGGCATCGAGCTCGCCCGGCTGCCGCACCAGGACCCGGTCGAGCGCCGCCAAGACGTCCTCCCGTGAAACGGCCTCTGCGATCCGCCCCCACGCCTCGAGGTCGTCGAGCAGCCGGCGGCAGCCTTCATAGGCGCGCAGATCGTCTAGCGAGGGCTCGTCTGCAGGCGGTTGGTCGACGCCGTAGGCGGATCGGATCATCGACGTCGCGAGCGTCCGCACGGCTTCGACCGGGTCGCCTGCGGCGCGAACCGCGTCCAGGGCGGGCAGGCGCGCCTCCCGGAGGGCTTCGACCTCTTCGTCCACCCGGTCAGGGCTCGTGATCGCACGCCCCCGCAACCGCCCCTCGACGAAGTCGACGCTCCCCCGGCGCACGCCCGAGTACGGCGAGCGGAGATAGCGGAAGAGCTCTGGCCTGCCTGCGCCGGACCAGGCGAACCGGAGCAGGGCGAGCAGCGCCTGGCCGAAGGGCGTCTGCGGCAGGCGCAGCGGCGCGCCGATTGCGTATGGGATGCCGAGCGTTGTGAACGCCGTCTCGAGTGGCGCGCGCAGCCGCTCCTGCGACGGGACGACCACGCCGATCTGCTCGGGCGGCACGCCGTCCCGGAGCAGGCGCAATACCTCTTCGGCGACGAGCTCGAGCGTCCCGCGCGTACCCGCGCCCTCGAAGAAGCGAATCGCTCCCTCGAGCGCGGGCGGCCGGCCCACAGCTTCGCCGAAGAGCACGCGCTCCAAATGAGCCAGCGCCGGATGGGCCACCTCTTCGTAGCGCGGCTCGAGCTCGGTCAGTGAGCCATCCGCGAGGCGCGCAAGCTCCCCCGAGGTCTCTCCCAGCCATTCGAACGCCGCCCGGCCCGGCTCGTACGGCAACGAGACCGTCACCTCGACGCGACCTGCCAGCGCGCGAATGAGCGCCCACTCGGTCTCGGTCAGGTCCTCGAAGCCATAGGCGAACACGGGTCTGCTGTCCCAGGATTCGAAGTCGGACGCAAGGCGGCCGGCGGCCGCGGCCCGCAGCTGGTGACGATCCCACAGGCCGAGCCGGTCGAGTTCCTCGCAGTAGGCGGAGTAGAGACGGGCGAGCGCCCCCTCGAGCTCGCCGGGCGCCACGAGCCCCGACTCGACCTCCGAGAGAGCATCCCGCAGCGCGTCTGCGAAGCCCGTCGAGCGGGCCGACTCGCCGAGGCCGTTCAGGGGCGTGCGCGCGATGGCCGCGCACAGCGCGAGCGTCTGCTGGACGTCTGCCGCGACTGGCCGCCGGCCGTCGTCTCCGCCGGCGATTCGCTCGAAGACGCCGTCGAAGGTCGAGATCGAGCCTCCGAGGAGAGCAGGCAGACGCCGCAGGAGCTCGCGCTCGGCCCAGTCGACGTCCGAGCGGTTCGGCACGATGAGGACCGGATCCTGGTCGAGGGCGGCCAGGTACCGGTCGAGCAGCAGCTCGACCTTGCCCGCATTCGCCGGGCCGGCGAGCAGCGTGAGACCCATCGACCTATCGTAGACCTGGCTCTTGACGGCCTCGACGGCCTCTCCGGAGGGGATTCGCTCTGTGCGGAAAAAACGGCGAGGGGCGGTCTCCCGCCCCTCGTTCATTCCTACGCGGCCTGCACCGAACGCGGACGCCGACCGCGGCGTGCGGCCGGGTTGCCCGGCATCTTGCCGGCGCAGTCGTCGCAAAGGTCAGCCTGCTTCGCGCCGCGGCGAGCATCGGAATAGCTCAAGCGCAAGGTGGCGCCTCTGCCCTCTCCGACTTCCTTGCCGCAGCTGTCGCACACGAGAACGGTTTTTCGAGCCAAGTGATGTCCTCTCTTTCGCAGGGAATAGCGGCAGCGTATAGGACCGAGCGAACGGATTTCTACGCCGCCGCGAGAGCCTCGCGAATGCGCCATGAGCGCAGCAGGGAAAGGAGCGCGCGTTCCTCGAGGTCGAGCCCGATATCACGCGCACCGACAACGCGTAATTGACGTGGGCGAAAATCTTGGATCGTTCGACCGTCGAGGTACTGCTCGACGACGGCCGGGCTGACATACGACGATCGAGCGACGGCGGGTGTGTTGCCCAGTCGTTCGCCGACCGTCCGCATCACACGGGCGACGACGCGCTTGACCTCGGTTTCCGTTCGGAATGCCACGCTCCGCGAATGCGAGGGCGGCGGTCAGCGTCCCACCCCAGGTCCGAAAATCCTTCGCCGTGAACTCATCGCCCATCACCGATTGGATGTAGTCGTTCAACTTTCGATCGTTCAGGTTGTAGAGGCTTCCGTCCTCGAGTTGGTAGCGGAAGAGGCGACGTCCCTTCAGGTCGGTGAGGGAGCGCACCGCTTCGGCGAGCTCGGCGTCCACGACAGCCGTGTGCACCCAGATCCGATGTTTTCCGCGGTACCGGAAGGTGACCCGGCTGCCTCGAACCACAACGTGGGTCTTGTTCAGCGTGGTGATACCGAACGTCCGGTGCTCTTTGGCATACCGGTCTGAGCCGACGCGGAACCAACCGAGGTTGATGAGGCGGACTGCGAGCGCGCACGTCCAATCCTTCGTGAACTTCTCACCGTCGAGGTCCTGGGCCATCTGCTCGCGGGAGCTGCGGTAGGTGCTCGGCAAAGCGGATCAGCTTGTCGTATTTCGCCTGCTCCTGTTGGGCGCGGTACTCGGAGTGATAGAGGTACTGACGCCGCCCGGCCGCGTCCACCCCGGTTGCCTGCAGCTTCGCATTTGCCCTGGGCGAGATCCAAACTTCGCGCCACGCCGGCGGAATCCGGAGGGCGTCGATCCGCTCGGTCTTCACGGGGTCGGTGATCTGCTTTCCCTGCGCATCGAAGTAGCGGAATCTTCGCGACCCCGTTCGCGTCCAACCTCCACGTCTCGCCATCTCGCCTCGTTGTCTCTCTGCCGCCTCGGTCTTTCAATCGTGCGTACGATGCCCCGCCGATGGACACCGACACGATCGTCGTCCTCGAGGGAGACGAGACGGGGCAGGAGCTGCTCGAGGAATCGCTGCGCGTCCTTGCGCCCGAGGTGACCGGGCTCGAGTTGAAGCTGCCGCGATTCGACCTTTCGCTTGAGTCCCGGAGAGAGACCGCGAACGGCGTCGTCCATGAGGCCGCCGCGGCGATCAAGCAGCATGGCCTCGGCTTGAAGGCGGCAACGGTGACGCCCGAAGGCAAGGACGATGTCGGCTCGCCCAACCGGATCCTGCGGGAAGAGATCGGCGGCCGGGTGATCGTGCGGACCGGACGCCGGATTCCCGGGGTCGTCCCGCTCGGCGGGGTTCACGCGCCGATCTCGGTGGTGCGGATGGCGGTCGGTGACGCCTACGGGGCGAAGGAGTGGCGCGAAGGAGACGGCGAGGACGAGGTCGCTTTTCGGACCGAACGGATCGAGCGGCGGATCTGCCGCTCGGTCGCAGAGTTTGCCTTCCGTCTCGCGGACAGGACGAACGCGAAGGTTTTCGGCGGGCCGAAGTACACGGTGAGCCCTGTCTACGAGGGCATGCTCAAGGAGGAGATGGACGCTGCGGCTGAGCGCCACCCCGAGGTTCCGTATGAGCCGCAGTTGATCGATGCGACCTTTGCCTATCTCGTCACCTCCAGCGGGGCCGCGCTCGTCATCCCCACCCTGAACCGGGACGGAGACGTGCTCTCCGACCTCGTTCTCCCGCTGTTCGGCTCGATCGCGGGCGCAGAGTCCCTCCTCGTCGCCTTCGACGAGGACTACGTGCCCGATGCGGTGATGGCCGAGGCCGCGCACGGGACGGCACCTTCCCTCCAGGGGAAGAACGTCGCGAATCCGATGGCGATGATCCTCGCCGCGGCTGCTCTGCTCGGCTACGGCGGCGAACAGGCACAGCTCGCCGGGCGCGCAATCCGTGAGGCCTGCCTCGAGGCCGTCGCCGACGGGATCCGCACCGCGGATCTCACCGGCCACAGCGGCACCGACGAGTTCACCGACGAAGTCATTCGCCGAACTCGCCAGAAGCTCGACGTCTGGTCATCGCTCTAAGAGCCGCCGCGGAACGGGCCTGGCCCGTTCCGCTCACCAGCATCCGGGTTAGCCACCGTCCCTCGCACACGGGCGTGCCGCGCGCCGCGAAGCGGCGCCTGGCTTTCGGACAGTCGCTGAAAGTCGTGAGACTTTCAGCGAAACGCCTAGGCCGAAAGGCGTTCTTCGGCGGCTAGATGGGGAGTCAGATCGCCGTCGGCCCAGGCGGCGAGAAAGGCGTGAACTACGGTGGGATCGAACTGCGTGCCGGCGCAGTCGCGCACCTCGGCGAGCGCGCTTCCCACCGAGAGGGCGGGGCGGTAGGGCCTCGTCGAGGTCATCGCGTCGAACGAATCGGCAACGGCGAGGATCCGCGCCCCGGTTGGAATCTGCTCCCTGGAGCGTCCCGTGGGATAGCCACCGCCGTCCCACCGTTCGTGGTGGAAGAGCACGTAGGGCAGCGCGGGCCGCAGGGCGGCAAACGGACGGATGAGACGGGCTCCGACCAGAGGGTGGCGGCGAACCGCGCTTCGCTCCCGGTCGTTGAGCGCGCCTGGCTTTCGCAGCAACGCCGTATCGAGGTTCAGCTTGCCGACGTCGTGGAGCAGCCCACCGAGCCGGAGCGGCTCGAGACGCTCCTCACGCCAGCCCAGGCGTCTGGCCACAGCCTCACCGAGGGCACCTACGCGCCTGGAATGCCCCTGCGTGTAGAGGTCTCGCTGCTCGATCGCTTGGGTCAGGGCCGCCAGCACTACGCGTGCCTCGTTCAAGAGCGCGCTTAGGATTCCTCCGCCTTGCGAGTCGCCGTCCCAAAGGAGACCACCGCCGGCGAGCGCCGCGTCGCGCTCGTCCCTGACATCGTCAAACGGCTCACGGCCGCGGGTTTCGACATCGTGGTCGAGCGCGGCGCCGGAGCGGCGGCGTCGTTTTCGGATCGGGAGTACGAGGAGGCGGGCGCGCGGCTCGCCGGCCGCGACGAGGTCTTCGGCGAGGCGCAGGCGGTGGTGAAGGTGCTGAAGCCTTCATCCGAGGAGGTCGAAGCGCTGCCCCAGGGTTCGATCCTGATCGGATTCCTCCAGCCCCTGACGGACGCGGAGGGCGTCGAGCGCCTGACGCGGCGCGGCGTCACGGGCTTCGCGCTCGAATCGGTTCCGCGCATCACCCGCGCTCAGCCGATGGACGCGCTCTCCTCCCAGGCGACGGTCGCGGGCTACAAGGCCATACTGCTCGCCGCCGACCGCCTGCCGAGGTTCTTCCCGATGCTGATGACGGCGGCGGGAACCGTCGCGCCGGCGAAGGTGCTCGTACTGGGCGCCGGCGTCGCGGGTCTTCAGGCGATTGCGACTGCCCGGAGGCTCGGCGCGGTGGTTTCCGGCTTCGACGTCCGGCCGGCGGTTCGCGAGCAGGTGGAGAGCCTCGGCGCCTCCTTCCTCGACCTGGGCATCGTCGGCGAGGAAACTGCCGGCGGCTACGCGGGCGAGCTCAGTGCGGACGAGCAGCGGCGGCAACAGGAGGAGCTCGAAGCGCGCATGGCCGACTTCGACGTGGTGGTGACGACCGCGCTCATCCCGGGTCGTCCAGCGCCGCGGCTGATCCCCGCGTCAGCCGTACAGGCCATGCGGGCCGGCTCCGTCGTCGTCGACCTGGCGGCCGAAGCCGGCGGGAACTGCGAGCTCACCGAGCCCGGCCAGGAGGTCGTGCGCGAAGGCGTGACGATCGTCGGCCTCACGAATCTCCCGAGCTCCTTGCCGGTGCATGCGAGCCAGCTCTACGCACGAAACGTCCAGGCCTTGCTCACGCATCTCGCTCCGGACGGCGAGCTCAATCTCGACTGGGAAGACGAAATCACGGCGGGCGCGTGCGTCACCCGCCGGGAGGAGGTGCCCGCATAGACGCGCGTCTGGTTGCCGAGCTGACGGTCTTCGCGCTCGCGATCTTCGTCGGCATCGAGGTGATCTCGAAGGTCCCGACGATGCTGCACACCCCTCTGATGTCGGGGACGAACGCCATCCACGGGATCGTCCTGATCGGGGGAATGGTGCTCGCGGGAACCGCCGACTCGACCCTCGAAGATGTCCTCGCGTTCATCGCGGTCGTCTTCGGGACGATCAACGTCGTCGGCGGCTTCCTCGTCACCGATCGGATGCTCGAGATGTTCAAGCGGCGCCCGGACGACGACGAGCCGAAGCCATGAGCCGCACCTGGATCGATGTCGCGTACCTGGCCGCTGCGATTCTCCTGATCATCGGGATCAAGCGGCTCTCGCATCCCCGGACGGCGAGGTCTGGCAACTGGATCGCCGCTGTGGGAATGGCGATCGCCGTCGGGTTCACCTTCGCGATCGAGGAGCTGGACAGCTACTGGCTGATCCTCGCGGGAATCGCGGTCGGGACCGTGGTCGGAGTGGTGACGGCGCGCATGGTTCAGATGACTGCCATCCCGCAGATGGTTGCGCTCTTCAACGGCGTCGGCGGCGGGGCGGCGGCGCTGATCGCAGCAGCCGAGTTCCACCGGCTGGCCCCACACGACGGCCGGCTTGACAGCGACGAGCTCGTCGGGATCCTCTTCTCAGCGGTCGTGGGCTCCGTCAGCTTCTGGGGGAGCCTCGTCGCATTCGGGAAGCTCCAGGAAGTTCTGCCGGGCCGGCCGATCGTCTTCCCGGCGCAAAACGCGATCAACGCGCTGCTCGGGATGGGGCTTGTCGCGCTGGTCGCCCTGACGGCAACCACCGAGAACGGGATCTGGCTCGCGCTGCTCATGGTCGGAGCCCTGGCGCTCGGATTCCTCTTCGTGTTGCCGATCGGCGGCGCGGACATGCCCGTCGTGATCTCCTTGCTGAACGCCTTCACCGGCCTCGCCGCTGCGGCAACGGGTTTCGTCCTGGACAACACTGCCCTGATCATCGGCGGAACGCTCGTCGGCGCCTCGGGCACGCTGCTCACGATCCTGATGGGGCGCGGCATGGGCCGGCCGCTTAGGCAGACGCTGTTCGGTGCCTTCGGCGGCGCGCCGGAGAGCGGCGGGGCCGTGGCGGCCGTCGGCGGAGACGGCACGGCCCGCACGGCGACGCCGGACGACATCGCGTTCATGCTGGCCTATGCGAGGCGGGTCGTCTTCGTCCCGGGCTACGGGCTCGCCGTCGCACAAGCTCAGCACGACGTGCGAAATCTCGGCGACCTGCTGGAGGAACGCGGCGTCGACGTCCGCTACGCGATTCATCCGGTCGCCGGCCGGATGCCGGGCCACATGAACGTCCTCCTCGCGGAGGCCAACGTCCCGTATGACGAGCTCTTCGAGATGGAGGAGATCAACCCCGAGTTCCCGCAGACCGACGTGGTCGTGGTCGTGGGTGCCAACGACGTCGTGAACCCCGCGGCGCGCAGCCAGCCGGGGAACCCGATCTACGGGATGCCGATCCTCGACGTCGACCGCGCGCAGAACGTCGTCGTGATCAAGCGGAGCCTCTCCCCCGGGTTCGCCGGGGTCGACAATCCGCTCTTCTACGATCCGAAGACCGTGATGCTCTTCGACGACGCGAAAGCGGCGCTCGAGAAGCTCGTCGGGTCGCTCAAGGCCGTTTGACGGCGGTACCGGTCTTCACCGCGCGGCACGTCGAGGCCGCCGTGCCGCCGGAGCGGGCGGTCGACGCCGTACGCGAGGCGTTCGTCGCCTACGCGCGTGGCGACTGGACGATGCCGCCGAAGGTGTACGTACCGGCTTACCCGGCCGGCGATTTCCGGGCCATGCCTGCGCTCGGCGGCGGACATGCGCTCCTGAAGTGGGTGACGTCCTTTCCCTGGAATCCGGCGCTGGGCCTCCCGACGGTCACGGGGCTCGTCCTGCTCTCGGATGCGTCGAACGGGATGCTCGAGGCAGTCCTCGACGCGGGTGCGGTGACTGCCCTGCGGACCGGCGCTGCCGCAGTGCTGGCAGCGGAAACGCTGGGACGCACAGATGCTCGGAGCGCAGCCGTGATCGGCGCCGGCGTGAACGGGCGGGCCGCGGCGCGGACGTTCGTCGCCCGCGGGCAGGACGTTCTCCTCTGGGACGTGGACCCGGAACGAGCCGAAGGGGCGGCATCGGAGGTCGGTGGTGCCGTCGCCGCGAGCCGGGAGGATGCCCTGGCGGCGGACGTCCTCGTCACGGTGACGCCGGGTCACGAGGCCGTCTTCGGCGCTGGAACCCTCCGGCCGGGCCAGCACGCAAGCCTCATGGGCGCGGATGGGCCGGGGAAGTCCGAGATCGCCGTTGAGGAGCTTGCGCGCGTTCGTGTCTTCTGCGACGACTGGACGCAGGCGAGCCACAACGGCGACCTCGTCCACGCCGTGGAGGCGGGCGTGATCGGGCAGGACGCGGTCACCGAGCTCGGAGCCGTGCTCTCCGGGGCGGCCGAAGGACGCCGGACACCGGACGAGATAACGGTGTTCGATTCGACGGGATTGGCAATCCAGGATCTCGCGATTGCCGTGGAGGTGCTCGATCGTTACCGCATCGACACTAACGACGAGGCGTTTTCCGGCGTCCAAACCATCGAAAGCCGCTAGGGGTCGAGGAGGAGGAACACATGTCGAAGGTCGTCCACTTCGAGATACCTGCAGACGATACGAGCCGGGCCCGCGAGTTCTGGGGCTCCCTGTTCGGAGTCGAGTTCCAGAGCTACGACGGGCCGATGGAGTACCACATGTTCGGCAACGACGACCAGACGGGCGGCGGACTCATGCCGCGGCAGGAAGGCCAGGACGGCCTGATGGTCTACTTCAACACCGACGACCTGGACTCGTCCATGAAACAGGTCACGGAGCTCGGCGGTAGCATCGAAGGCGAGAAAAGCCCGGTACCCGGGATGGGGTGGTTCGCCCATGCCAAGGACACGGAGGGCAACCGCTTCTCGTTCTGGCAGAGCGACGAGAGCGCCCCGGCTCCCGAGCAGGGCTAGAGCAGCCGCGCAGGATCGAACAGCTCGAGCTCGGGCTCGCGCCGGCCGAGAAT